>CBDVBK010000017.1:0-54352 GCA_965372215.1 uncultured bacterium
GAAAGTCTCGGCAACATGACCTGCATTGGAATAATGTAATTCATATTAAGCAGCGCAGATACCGCGGTCGGGTTCGAAGGCGGCATCAGATTGTATTTTACGAAGGGTCCAACGCCATATCCGAACGACGATGCTCCAAGATCAATCCTGTCAGTCGCGCCTGTGGCAATACTTATTGACGGGTATACCTGAAGGAAATCTATCCTGCTGTCTTCAGCCTCGCTTTTCGATTCGGCTGAAAAGTAAGCCGGAAGCGTTACACCTCCTGTTACTGTAAGATGGTTCTCTCCCAGTGTGTGCGCCCCCTGCATGGCTCCATAGTAGCATGATGAAAGCATCATCAAAAGAACAAGAAAGGAAAAAAGTAATCTGGACATGTTCAACCCTCCTGAATAATTCTTAACGAAGATACTCTACTGACCGTTCACGTGAAACCCCGGACACCGGTGGACTGAATCAGTTTTTTGTAGTATCTGTTCATTCAGGTTCTGTCAATTGTATACCGTGAAAGGATTTCTTATGACAAAAAAAGTGGCATTTGTGCTCAGCGGCAGCGGTGTGAAGGACGGCACTGAGATTCATGAAGCTGTTTCCGCTCTCATCGCTCTGGACAGAGCGGGTTACGACATAATATTCACCGCTCCGGATATAGAGCAGACTGCTTCTGTAGATCACTATGCAGAAAAGCCGGAACGTGAAACCAGAAATGCTCTTGTGGAATCGGCAAGAATAGCCAGGGGGAATATCAAACCTCTGGCAGACATCTCACCTGATGAATACGATGCCGTTGTTTTCCCGGGCGGTTTCGGCGCAGCTCTGACGCTCTGCTCATTCGCAAAGGATGGACCGGAATGCACAGTTAATCCGGACGTCAGAAAATTGATCAATGATGCGCTGGAAAACGGCAAACCGATTGCGGCAATGTGCATCGCTCCTGTAATCCTCGCGAGAATAATTCCGGGAGCAAGACTGACTATCGGCTCTCATCCTGAAACGGCTGATGCCATTAATTCCATGGGCGCTGTTCATGTGAATTGTCCTGTCAATGACTCAGTTGTGGATATTGAAAGAAAAATTGTCACGACTCCGGCATATATGCTTGCGAGCGGCCCTGCGGAAGTCTTCGAGGGCGCATTAAATATGGTTGAAAAACTCGGGGAGCTTTTTTGAGATGAGGACATCCACTTCATAGGGGGTCCCAAAATAAGCATGATTCTCCGGGGGGTGTCAGTGCTTTAGAACACCGCTTTTATGTTAGCCCAGGTACTGCGCTGTATCGGAGTTTGTGCCGGTGTGCGAATCGTTGCGTGGTCAGGTACAGTAATAGTCATATCATCGAGCCAAACAGTATCTCCCGGGTTTGAATATGTCCTGCACTCAATTATCAGACCTGTATGACCGCTGGTTTCAACACTCCATGTATAGGATGTTTCATCCCAACCTTCTCCGGGTCCGTAATCGGAATTGTAGCCTGCACTTCCGTCGTAACCATACAAATCATCGGGGTCATCGTTCCAGTGACCCGATATTCTACAGTTAGGAGCACTGCCAGGTGTGATATCGTATCGCCAGAAGCTTCCTGTAACTTCGTCACCATCCTGAAGGCCTACAATCCATGCTAAATATGCCTGAGGAGTTCCAGATGGATGGTTGTCTTCCAGACAGAGTGACTGCGTCCCGCTATGAACAGGATTAGTAGCAATTGTAGCAATTATACCTTCTTCAGGATACATGCCCAGAATAGTTTCCGTTCCTTCCCAGCCGTAGTTTACCGTATAATCAGCAGTCGCAACCCCGGAGAAAGCAAAGACCGTGAAAAGTGTCAGCATTAATTTCATAATTTTCCTTTCCAGAGTATGAATTATTTACCTTTTAGAATGCCGCTTTTATGTCAGCCCAGGTGCCGTTATCAAGAGATACGGTTCCGGGAACGTAAATGGTCGCTCCATCGGGAGCGATTATAGTCATATCATCTACCCAGACGATGTCTCCGGGATTTGAGTAGATTCTTGCCTCAATAACAAGACCGGTATGACCATCAGCAACAGTCCAGGTATAGGATGTTTCATCCCATCCTTCTCCCGTTCCATAATCGCTGTTGCCGCTTGCGCTTCCGCTGTAAACGTTTATATCACCGGGATCGTCGTTCCAGTGGGCCCAGATGCGGCAGGAAGGAGGGGCTCCCGGAGTTGTGTCATACCGCCAGAAGCTTCCTGTGACTTCGTCGCCATCCGAAAGTTCTATAACCCATGCCACAAATGCCTGAGGAGTGTCTTCAGCGACCCGTTCAAGGTAAAGAGACTGCGAGCCTCCGTGTACAGGGTCGGTGTCAATAAGAGCTATCACACCGAATTCAGGATACATGCCAAGAAGGGTTTCCGTTCCTTCCCATCCGAAGTTCACCGTTTGATCAGCGGTGGCAATCTGAGATAATGTGAAAATCACAAAAAGCATTAATACCTTTTTCATATTTCCCTTTCATGTTTAAATTTCAAAGCGGATTTCAACACTTAATTGATAAGTTATTCGAGCAGGAATATCAAGACCTTTTTATTCCTGAAATGATGAGTTTTTAACTGTGTGATCTGTCCGGGTCAGGCGCGGTTTTTCTCCCGTTTTTCCTCCACCATTTCCTTAACCTTCATAAGCCGTGTAAGGTTTCCGCGCTCCATTTCATCCAGCTTCAATCTGACAGATCTTATGGCTTCTTCAAGTTCGGGGATCAGTTTGTATTCAAGAGCGTTCACCCTCCGCCGGGTAGTATCGATTTCTCTTGCAAGGAGACTTATAGCCTTTTCCTGCTCCGCCAGTTTCACGATACGGGGCAGTATTCTTTTGTAAACCTCCAGAGCTTCATCAAGTTCCGCGGGTGTGTCAAATATCCCGTAATTACGAACATTTCCCTCTATGGATACCTCAAATACGGGAAGAATCAGGTTCATGATTTTCCTTTTTGATGTCTGTACTTTCGCTGCCGCTCCCGGATAACGGAGGGCATCCAGAAGACCCGGTTCCGTCATTGCGGCTCTCGCGAAAAGGAACTCGCCGTAAGCAATACTGAGTTCCTTTTCAAGTTCGCTCCTGGCTCCTTCGTATTCATTTATCAATATCTTGAACTGGCGCATAAGTTCGTCAAGTTTGTCCTTCAGGAGTTTATGACCCCGCTTGGCCAGAGCAACTTTCTTCCGGAATTGAAGGAGTTCCATCCTGGTGGCACGAACTTTTATCGCCATCAGCTGCCCTCTGCCTTTTTCCTGTCGCTCACAGGCCAGTACCTGTCAAGGCGTTCAGGATCGATCCGCTTCATTTCCTCCCTCGGAAGAAGTTTCAGAAGCTCCCAGCCAAGGTCAAGAGTCTCATCTATAGTCCTGTTTTCATGGTTTCCCTGGCTGATGTAACGTTTCTCATATTCCTCAGCGAATTGCATGTATTTCTGATCAAGCGGGCTCAATGCGGCCGCGCCAAGGATTACTGCAAGCTCTCTTGCGTCTTTTCCGGCTGAGTAGGCTGCCATGAGCTGGTTGAAGAGATCTGCGTGGTCTCCACGGGTTTTTCCTTCACCAATACCTTTATCCTTGAGTCTCGATAGAGATTCCATAACATCCATGGGAGGGTAGATACCCTTTTTATGAAGCTCTCTGCTGAGGATCAGCTGACCCTCCGTGATATAACCGGTAAGGTCGGGAATGGGATGAGTCTTGTCATCTTCCGGCATGGTAAGAATGGGAATCTGTGTAATAGATCCTTTTCTCCCTTTGATTCTACCCGCCCGTTCGTAAATCGATGCAAGATCAGTGTAAAGGTAACCTGGATAACCCCGCCTTCCGGGAACTTCTTTCCTGGCAGCGGCTATCTCTCTGAGAGCATCACAATAATTGGTCATATCTGTCATGATAACAAGGATATGCATGTCTTTTTCATAAGCGAGGTATTCAGCTGCTGTCAGCGCCATTCTCGGTGTTGAGATACGCTCAATGGCAGGGTCATCCGCAAGATTCATGAAAACAACAGCCCTGTCCATGGCTCCTGTCGAACGGAAATCGCGGATAAAGTAATCTGCTTCCTCGAATGTAATTCCCATCGCGGCAAAAACTACAGCAAAGTTTTCTTCGCTTCCACGCACACGGGCCTGTCGGGCGATCTGAGCCGCAACAACGGCGTGTGGAAGTCCGTTACCGCTGAATATCGGAAGTTTCTGTCCTCTCACCAGTGTATTGATTCCGTCAATGGAACTGAATCCGGTTTGAATGAACTCGGCAGGGTAGTCCCTTGCGTAAGGGTTAATGGGAGCCCCGCTTATATTCACCATCTTTTCAGGAACTATGGGAGGAGATGTATCAAACGGAGCTCTTGGACGTCCCTGGCCATCGAAGACTCTGCCAAGCATCTCCATTGAAACACCAAGCTCAACCTGCTTCCCGAGGAAGCGGATCTTACTTCTGGAAATATCCGTACCGCTGCTCCCTTCGAAGAGCTGTACAAGAGCCATGCGGCTGTCAATCTCGAGAACCTTCCCGTGACGGATCTCTCCATTGGGCAGCTCTATTTCCACCAGCTCTTCGTACGATACACCCTCAACGCTGTCAACAAGCATCAGAGGGCCGGATATCTCAACGGTTGTGGTGTATTCTCTGATCATATCCCTTTACCCCCTCATGCGGTCTGTTCCTTCTCGATCAGACCGTTGACCTGTGAAGTTACATGTTCTTTGATTGCAGAAATGTCGGAGATATCATCTTCATGGATATATCTCATTCGGTTGATTTCCTCTTTCAGAGGCAGGGTGAACAGTTCTCTCGGAGATACACCTATATACAGTGCCTTTTCTATTTCACCGTGTGTGTGCATTATCACTTCCATCATGATCATCTGTTTTGTGATGGAAGTATATGTATCAATTTCATGGAAAGCGTTTTGATGAAGGAAATCCTCCCTCAAAGATCTAGCCGTGTATAAAATCAGCTGATCTTCGGGGGAAAGAGATTCCGCTCCGACCAGGCGGGCTATTTCCTGAAGGTTCGCTTCCCGCTGAAGCAGGGCCATGGCTTCCTTCATCATTGAGATCCATTCATCGCCAAGTTCTCTGTTGTAGTACTCTTTCAGGTTCTCGGTATAGAGAGAATAGCTGTCAAGCCATCCAATAGCGGGGAAGTGTCTTGCATATGCAAGTTTTGCCTCGAGGCTCCAGAAAACCTTAACAACTCTGAGCGTTGCCTGTACAACCGGATCCGAAAGATCTCCGCCGGCCGGGCTGACAGCGCCGACAACCGTAAGGGCTCCGCTTCTGTCTCCTCCGATACATTTCACATTCCCGGCCCGTTCGTAGAACTCGGCAATCCTCGTTCCCATGTATGCGGGGTATCCCTCTTCTCCGGGCATTTCTTCGAGTCTCCCGGACATCTCTCTCATAGCTTCCGCCCACCTGCTTGTGGAATCAGCCATTAGAGCAACTGAATAACCCATATCGCGGAAATATTCACCTATGGTAATACCTGTATAAACGCTTGCCTCTCGCGCGGCAACAGGCATATTGCTTGTATTTGCCACAAGTACAGTTCTGAGAATCAGAGGTTTGCCGCTCTTTGGATCTTCCAGTTCAGGGAATTCCTGAAGAACGTCTGTCATTTCGTTTCCCCGCTCGCCGCAACCGACGTAAACTACTATTTCCGCGTCAGCCCATTTGGCGAGCTGGTGCTGGATAACGGTTTTTCCACTGCCGAACGGTCCTGGAACGCAGGCTGTTCCGCCTTTCCCGAGCGGGAAGAAAGCGTCAATGACTCTCTGGCCGGTTATAAGAGGTTCCGAGGGAGCTCTTTTCTCAGCTACAGGACGAGGTTTACGAACAGGCCAGTTATGGTACATGCACAGTTCTCTTGTTTCTCCCGAAGGCTCCTTAACCTTTGCTATGACAGTATCTATATTGTAAACACCTTCATCTATCATCCAGATGATTTTTCCTTTAACCTCCGGGGGAACCATGACTTTATGAACAATTACTTCAGTTTCGGGAACTTCTCCCAGTATCTCACCGCCGGAGACTTCCATCCCTTTTATCGCAACAGGCTTGAAATTCCAATCCTTCTTGTGATCCAGACCTCTTATTGTAATTCCTCTTGTGATCCAGTCTCCTGCTTCTTCGCGTATCTTGTCCAGAGAGCGCTGGATACCGTCGTATATCGCCGTAAGAAGACCCGGGCCGAGTTCAACCGAAAGGGGCTCTCCCGTTGCTACAACAGGATCACCCGGTTTAAGTCCTCCGGTTTCTTCATACACCTGAATAGACGCCCTTTCACCTTTAAGTTCGATGATCTCGCCTATCAAAGCGTAATCCGACACATAGACCAGGTCGTACATCCTGGCATCTTTCATTCCGTCCGCGACAACCAGCGGACCCGCAATTTTATCGATTGTTCCATTTATCATCCATTGCCTCCGGCAGGTTTTACCCGGTTCCTGAGCTCACTTCTGTTCATCCGACATCAAATCCACTCCAACAGCCCTGATTATGAGTTCTCTGATAGTATCCTCACCGCGTTTCAGCGTTCCGGTTATACCCGGAAGAACCACGACAGCCGGAATGGCCATATGTACAACTTCTTCCATCTGTTCCTGCAGACAATCCATCATTTTCTCGGTAATCATGATAATCGATGTTTTCTGTTTCACTAATCTTTCAAATTGCTTCCTTGCATCATCATCGTCATTCGGAACTATCGTTTCCACTCCGAGAGCCCTGAAACCAAGAACGCTGTCAGCGTCTCCAAGAAATGCTATCTCACAATGCGGCATACCGTGCCCCTATCCTCTGGGCAGGCGTTCCTGAAGCCTGCTCGAATCAACCCCGGCGGTTTTCGCGGCGACCAGAAGCTTGAGATGTTTGATTTCCATCTCCCTTCTAATAACGAATGCTGCCAGCGGTGATGGGCCGAAAACGGGGAAGGCCCCTTTTTCAAGAAGCTCCAGAAGCTGTCTATCACACTCTTTTTCAAAAACGACGAATGATCCGGAATCAAGGGCCTCTGCAAAAGCCCTGGCTGGTTCTTCAAAACCGGGAGTCTCTGCAATCAGAAGGGGAAGTGTGTTCCTCTGATATGCCTCGGCGATTTCCTCTATGGAATGGTATCCGCCATGAAGCAGCAATTCCTGAACATCATGCTTTGATGACCCCGTGGATGAGCATCGACCGGCGGTAAGGAAGTTCTTCTGCTCCAGTCCGGTCATTACGAAAGCCTTGAACCCGGAGCTTATGCGGGGAAGTTCTTCACATTCAACCTCTGCCGCAAGATTATCCATTGAACGATCCAGAGCAGGACCGCTGATCCCCTCCGTTTCAAGAAGTTCCTCAAGAGTCCTTCTGAAGAGATCGGGCAGTTCTTCCCTTGCTTCAGCGGTATGTACTGCCTTTTCAAGTATATCCACAGATATAAGTCCCGGTCGCTCAATTTCGATTTCCACCGGAGATCTCTGACCGGAAAGGAGGTTCTTCCAGATATATCTGGCATTTCTGACGTCTCTTCTGTGAAGCAACCCTCTTACCAGTCTGTCGTCTTCCGAAAGTTCTACAAGTTCTTCCTCTGTAACCGTAATTGCATTGATGAAGCAGCCCTCAAGGCTATGATGCTGCATGAACCCGCCATACCAGGTATCTCCAAGAAATCGAAGCACTTCTTCTTCATTCTGTGCGGATATGAGCATCTGCCACATCCGTTCATCCAGTAATGTGTTTTCTTTGCCGCTTATTCTTCCATTTGCATATATGAAGCTATCCGGCATTATTCATTCCGTCTCCAGAGGTATGATCTGAGAAAGCTCCATTATCAGCTTTTCATGAATCAGTTGCGCTATCATCGGGAAAGTCCCGTTCTGGCTTATCCTGCCAGAACGTAAGATGATGCCTCCTGTCTCATTATGTCTGTCATCCGAAAGATCGTATTTTCTTGAATCCGTAGAGTGTTTCTCCAGGAATTCCGCTGTTATGCGTGATTCGTCCGCAGAAGAAATCAGCACTTCAACTTCCCCCGCTATATCACAGGTGTCTATCAGCGATGCTATCATTTCAAGGTACTTCTCAGAGCTTTCGGAAGAAAGGTTCACAACAGCTTTCCGGATTGCTTCATCCATAAGTGTTCTACGGGCATTCATCAGCTGTCTGACAGATTCCCTTTGAACGTGGTATTCCTTTCGCTTCTGCATATCCTGAATATTTGTCTTGATCCTGTCCAGATGTTTCTTGCGCTTTTCTTCGATCTCTCCGGCCTGTTTTTCTCTTTCTTTCTTTCTTTCTCTTTCCGCTTCCCCGCGGATGATATCTGCTTCCTTTTTCGCGTCTGCCTCTATTTTTGAAAGGATTGCTTCGAGAGACATTTCCTGATTACCCTCCTATGCCCTGCAGCATGAGGAATGATACAAGGAATCCGAGAATCGCGTAGAATTCAACAAAAACCGCGAGAATGAGCGATTTTGCCGAATCATCGGGCTGTTTAGCTGTCATCATGGCTCCACCAGCACAGACTTTCCCCTGATGAATTCCTGAAAACAGACCGGCAAGCGCTATCGGCAAACCTGCCGTGAAAACCTGCCATGCAACAGGCATGCTTGTTACCAGCGGCATTTTCCCGAGCAGCAGGAATGCGATAACAAAGCCGTAGATTCCCTGTGTTCCGGGCAGAGCTGAAAGAAGCAGCAGTTTCCCGAATTTCCCGGGATCAACGCTCATGACTCCTGTACTTGCCTGAGCCGCAATACCTACTCCAACTGCCGAACCGATCCCTGCGAGCGCGCAGGCAAGAGCTATTCCCATATATGCAACTAGTTGTTCCACTCAATATCTCCTTTCTCTATAAACGGAAAGAGTATTATTTACTATTTCTCTCTCTCAATATGCACAAACTTCGGTTCATATCTCAGCGGTTTGAACGGAACTCCCGTGCCATCGTAGAATTTCCCGAAGAACTCTACAAACTGCAGTCTTGCGGTATGAATAAAACCGCTCAGGGCTGCCATTGCTATATTGAACAAATGCCCTGCAACAACAACCACAATGGCCAGAATTACACCGACTACCGGTATTCCAAGTTCATTGACCAGCATTCCAGCCATTGTATTTATTACCTGAGCTATTATCGCGCTCGAAAGAGCGAGGGCAAAAAGTCTTGAATACGACAGTACATCACCAAGGATATTCACTATACCGTATAAGGCGTAAGCTCCGGTTCCGATCTTTCCGAATCCCTTTGATTCCCTTCCTCCCATTATGAAGATGAGCAAAGCACCTGCGGCAAGCATCGTGGTAAATACTTTATCAAGCGGTCCGTTAATGTTATAGAGAGCTCCATTGAGCAGATAGTGATTGAACAGCCACGGAAAAAGACCCGCCGTGGCAAGCAACCAGCCGGATTGATCTATGACGGCCGCGAGTTTTTCTCCTGCTCTCCATCGTTTTCTGAGATTGATAATTATACCGGCTGTGAGCTGCACCAGCCCCAGAGCAAGTGTTAAATAGAGGAACTGCTTCGAAACCCCGAAACCTTCCTGCCCCGGCTTACCAACCTGATATCCAGGAATGAGTTTATTAAGCAGCAGTGCCGGAGCCTGGAGAAAACCGGGGAGATTGTCAAATGGTATTCCGAACCAGCCTCCGAGGAAGATTCCTATCAGAATACTCGCAAGCCCCCCCTGGAACAGAAGTTGAAATAATCTTGGATTTCCGTGTCTTCTCCGTACAAGATACCAGCCTAACGCGGACCCGAGAGCAAGAGCAATTCCGTATCCCGCATCACCAATACAGATACCGAAGAAAAGGGCATAAAATGGTGCTATCAGGGGTGTTGGATCGGGATCGCTTCTTGTGGGCTGGCCGTACATATCCGTAAGCAGTGTATAGGGTGAAGTCACAATGTTTTCAGTTATCGGAGAGGGGGGCGTTTCGTTTTTCTCCGGTTCGATTTCCTCAACAGCTACTTCTCCAAGCTGCGCAAGGTTCTTTCTTAATCTGTCAAGATCGGCGGTACGTATCCATGCTCTGAACATGAACACATGAGTACTGACATATGCTGTTCTTGTGGCATTCAGTCTTTCAAGAAGCAGTCCGGCAGCATCAAGAAGAATTCGAAATCGATTAATGAATGTAGACAGTTTCACCGCTTCTTCATGAAGCGATCTCATTTTACCGTCAACAAGCTCAATTTCACGACAGACTTCTTCCAGGTTGTCTTTCACCATCCCCTGTCTTGATCCGAAGTCCTGTTGAGAGAATCCCGCCTCTCCGAGAGACTGCAGGACTTCTTTTGATACAGATTCGTGAAACACCGCGATTGCCCGCTCGAGTTTTTTCTCCTTCTGAATTACTTCAAGATGAAAAAGCGGATTGCTATTTTCCCATTTGCTGGAATGCAATTGCTGAATTGAGTCTTTTTCCAGAGTGCCTGCCGTAAGCCGGTAGGATCCTCTTTTTCTAAGATCTTCAAATGGTACCGGCAGTTCTTCCCATTCAATAAGGAAATCTTTTTCCTGTTCAAGTTCTTTTTCCGCTCCTTCAAGCTTGGCTTTCCGGATTGCTATGAACCATGCTTTGCGTGCTTTCTCCAGAAGCTTTTCATCTTCAGACAGCGCCATGAGCTCTTTTTCAGAAAGAGAAGGGGGTATTGAAGGTTTCTGCTTCTTCTCCCCCGCTGTTTCTTCTTCGAGAAATTGAATTGCCTTTTCGAGGCTCGATATCTTTTCGGAAAGGTCATCTGTATTCAATGAAGCGTGTTTGAGGAATTTCATTTCCTCGGATTGCTCGATTTCAGACATATCTATCAGATGGACTTTCCCGGAGGATTCTATTTTCTCAAGAACCTTCTCCCGGGTTTTAGCATGACACAGAACCTCTATCTTAGATATCGCATCAAGGCTCATCAGCCCTCTTTCCCGCCTCTGAGGATGTGCTTGCGAAGACTGCTGGTTGCCGCTTTCTCGAGGTTCACTTTATTCTGCGCCAATGATTCGAGCTTGCTGTCCATTTTTTCTTCGAGTTCTCTTTTCAGCTGAATTACACTTTTTTCAACCGTTGCTTCAGCTTCAGACGATACTTCCCTGAGATAATCGTCTTCCTTCCGCCTTATTTCCTCAATCATCTCCGGAATGCTCTGCGTTATTCGCCGGGCATCTTTTTTAGCGTTCTCCAGTACCTGCCTGGCCTGATCCTCACACTCACGGAGAGTATCAAATTTCGCCATTTAAATACCAGCCTTTCGATTAATCAAGTTGGGAACTCCGGCCTTCCAGGCATTGAAACAACCGGGATCAGCGCTATACCTCCATGACAGTGTCTGTTGTGGATACTACTTATGAAACTACTTTAAGTGATTGTATATGTTTATGCTTATCATGCAGTTAGCTAGTTATCCACAGTTTAGCAATCTTTTCCACATTTTCCACACTAGGACCCTGACTCGTTGCCACTGCTCATTTTGCAACTGCCCTCGAAGAAGACGCCATCTTCAATAACAAGAGAGCGGGTGAATATATCTCCCTCAAGCCTGGACCCGCTTTGAAGTTCAAGCTGTTGTTCGGCTCTGACCGTTCCCCGTATCGTTCCCCCGACAATCGCCTGGCTCACAGATATATCACCTGAAATTATCCCTTCCCGACCGATGGTCAGTGTGCCTGATACCGTTACTTCTCCTTCTACGGCACCGTCTATTCTGAGTCCTCCATCCACTTTCAGAGAACCCTTGCAAATACTGCCGGGTCCAAGAATGGAATCCATGGTGGAGGAATATTCCTTTTTGGGCATGATTCCTGTTTCCTCTTTTCTATTTACGTTAATACTCCGTAGAATCTACTTGCGGTGAAATAGTACTGGCTATGTTTTCGATTCGTTGTCTGAAGACGCCTAACTTCTCCAGACTCATCTCTATATTCTCAAGACGCACTTCTATATTTCTCCTTACCGCAAGGGAATCCTGCAGCCTGGAAATATCTTCTTTAAGTCTGTCTGTTTCTCCTGTTTCTATAAACCCAAATGCAACAATTGCTGCCGCAGCACATACTATAAGCACAAACAGCCCCAGCATTACCCTTGATAGATGAAGCTTCCACCCGCTTACATTAAACTGGTGATGCGTTTTACCTGAATTAGAAATGAAGGTCGCGGTAAAACCTTTCTCAGGCATATCAAACCTGCCCATTCCGCTGCCGCATGCGGTAAACTAAGTCTGTGTGTTCTTGTTTGTCAATAAAGTTCATCACTGTTACAGTTCCTTAAGCAGCTCTCTGATTTCCTGCTCGTTCATCTGCATGCCGATACAAGCCATAAGCAACAATCTCAGTTTGTGTCCCTGCATATCTCCCGCAAAGATTGCACCTTTCCGCTCCAGATCTATTCCTCCTCCTGAATAGTCGTAAACACCCAGCACCCTTCCAATGTAACATCTGCTTGATATACAGACTATTGTACCTTTACCTACGGCGTATTGAACGGCTGACGCAACATCTACCGGGACATTGCCCCGTCCGAATGCTTCTATTACCAGCCCTCTGTCTTTACAGTCCGCGCTGAATCTGATTTCTCTTGCTCCAAAACCTGATGCAATTTTCACCAGTCCAATGCTTTTGTTAATTTTAAGTTTTCCGGGTGGTAGATGAAGTCTCCACAAAGGCATTCGCTGCAAAAGAATCCTATCCTGATCAACAAAGCCCAGGGGCCCATAACCTGGTGAGGTAAAGCTGCTTACATTGCTTGTATACGTCTTGGTGACTCTTCCTGCAGCGTGAATCTCATCGCCCAGAACTACTGTAACTCCCAACTTATGAACTTCAGGATTTGCAGCAACAAGCAAAGCTCCTCTCAGATTTCTCGGCCCATCAACACCCATCTCAGCATAGCTTCGCATAGCTGCTGTAAAAACAACCGGGATCTGATTCTTCAGGTATATATCAGCAAGAAAAGCGCTTTCTTCCAACGTATCTGTTCCATGAGTCACGACAATTCCATCATATTTTCCGCCAGCTGAAAGTTTTTCAAGTCTGAGACAGAGTTCGCTAATAATATCCGGTGTCATATGCGGGCTTGGAACGCTGCTGAATTTTATATGTGTAACTCTGACATTTGCAGGAATAACATCTCCATCCAGCAGATGACTATTGCTGTCATCAGAAATAGACACTCCTCGGCTTCCGGCAGTCATCTCGATTGTGCCTCCGGTAGAAACAAGAGCTATTTTTCTGACATCAGGTTGTTTCAGGTCAGACATATCTGATGCCTTCGTTATTCGCTTTGGATTTTTTTCCAAGATGATGATAAAGACGTTCTTTGAGTCTATCCGGACGATCCGCAAGAGATCTTATGTAAAGCCTGGCCTTACCATCACCCCATAGATCATCTATAAGCTGTATAAGTTCACTGTCCCGGCTGACTGCTTCAAGAAGTGGGTGATGCGCTTCAACAAGAGCGAGAAGGTCTTCCCTGGTTCTGTCCTGCGTCCATCTGATCAGTATGGCTACCGTGTTAGCGTTATCTCTGTATTTGCGTCTCATGCCAAGGCTTATCGCTCCAGCCTCGGGTGCGGTTACAGCCCCTGTTCTGGCTCCGATTTCGAGGAAGAACTGTGTTATTGTTTCCACTGCGTCTCTTGCTGTTTCGACAGCTGAAGATGGTCTTATCGCTTCTGAATTGAATATCCAGATATGTTGCAGGACCGATCTTGCAGATTGTATCTCCGAGTTCTTACGCTTCATGATCAAACTTTCGATCGAAGCGAATATTCTTGCGTATTTCTTCGTGAAGAGAATTTGTTCCCGTGCTGTTCTTTCTCTGGTAATTCTGTCAAATAGCATGTTGATTATCTTTTTCTCGGGTACATAATCACTTACAGATTCGGATGTCTTTTTCGTTGCTTTTCTACGCCACATGAGCCTGTAGATATTCTTTTCCAGGTTTTTCTCCACCATCTGAACGGTCAGCATTTTTCCTCTTTCTGTTTTCGAAAGGGATTTTTCCAATGCCGTGAAAATGATGGACGGTCTGAAAACTTCATCGGGACCGAGATATCCTATAATCTCTACGAAATCATCCATCATCTGTTCAATCCTCGAGAGGCTTTCATTACTTGTATAGAGCAGAATGATATCAATAAGAACGTTCTCCATGGTGGAGAAGGCTTTGCTCCTCCAGAACCTGCAGGGATTCTCTCCGGGAGGACAATTGCGAGAAAGAAAGAATTGTTCTACATTCTCAGGAAGCTGCATTTTCTTCCCAACCGGTTCTCTTCCTTCCATTATTCTGAATATCTCTATCAGTTCTGAATCCCCCGCAGCTTTCTGCAGATCTGCAATCTCTTCTCTGTTCGGAGACACTGAGTCTTTTAAGATAAGCTCCTCACACCCATTTTCTATAAATCCTTCAACTAGTTTTCTTCCTTCTCTTATTACTATTTTCCTGTGAAGTATCTTCTGAGTTACCAGTTTCAGAGAATCAACAGTATCTCTCAATATTTCCGAAGAGCTGTCTCGGACAGCTCTCCAGGTATTCATCAGCTCAACCCCCTCGATATCATTCTGCACTTCTGAAAGAACAAAACCGTTATCGAGTTTTCGCGCATATTCATCTATGAGTTTTTTCTCCAGCCTATGCGACATCCAGGACAGGAAAGTAGCTCCTGCAAGCTCTCCATGCATCGAACCAACAGCAAGTTCCGTAATATCTCGAAGATATTTAATCACCAATTCGGGCCTGCCTGTAAGTATTTCTACCGAGTAAGGAATCGTTTCGCCGAAAAACACCGATGCGGTTTTCAGTTGCCATAGAGCAACATTGCTGTCTTCCGTTTCCTTTGCAGGAATCATTCTGGTCAGCAATTCCTTCATCAGGTTACCGCTTGTCAGGTGTTCCGAAATTTCCGGATACTCAACCAGAATTTTAACGAAAGCCGTCAATCCTCTTGATAGAAATCTGCTGAATATCCTGTGGCCTGATTTCTCAAGCCAGACAGCCTGCTGGGAAAGAGTTTCACAAAGCACACGGGCGCAGTAGATAAGATCGTTTGCGCTTTTCTCTTCTATGCCCGGTATCCGCAGGAGTCGATTCATTGAGACCTTAAGCGCTTTACTCCGGTCTTCTGCTCTGAAGAGCCTGCCAAGTATAGTTGTTTCTTCGTTCCTGAGCTGCTCCAGACTCATATCTCTGTTGTATATGGTGACGGCAGATGTGATTAACTCGTTGAATATTAATTCCTCTTCTCCAATCTCCTGAAAAAGAGGAGCTATTACTTTGTCCAGGAAGCGGCTTCGCAGTAATTGATTTGAAATTTTCCCCAGAGCCTGGACTACTTTCGTGCAGGAATCAACGGTTCCATTGGCAAGAGGAGAAAGCCAGTGCGCTTGTTCTCCTTCAAGAAGTCTTCTGCGATAATTATCATCAAACAGATCAAGAATCTGGACGAATATCTCGCTCTTGATAACGTGCTCATGATTCAGGGCTTCATTGGTTGACCGAAGCAGCAGTATCATAGCAGGAAGAAGTTTATCGAAAGTAATTTCGGTTTCAGCAACTAACTTCTCAAGTGATTCCAGCGATATTGATGGGTCTTCCTGGCTCAGTACCGCATCCATCAGTCGTCCAATAGAATTGATAAATCGTCTGATTTCAGGGGATCTTTTTTTGCCTTCAAGGATTCTAAGTGCGACCGGTATGAATCGAAGATAGTACTCTGTCTTCAGTTTATCATAAAAAGGCGTTTCCCGGCGTTCAGCCGACATCGTGGCAATATCAATGATAAAACCGGTGTTTTCAATTTTCGAGCATAGGGAATATCCTTCATTAAAAATTTTTCTCTCTACTTTCTCATTACTCCCGAACAACGTTATCTCAGCAATCGCCTGTCCGCATTCAAAGGGCGAACTGTCTATAACCCGAATGTTCATGATATCCAGGCATATGTCTCTTTCAGCACGTCTTAAAAGCGCTCTGATCGCTTCTTCTGACAGTTGTTCAATTGCTTCTGATAGTACGGACTCTTCCTGCAAACCGACAATCTTCTCTATTTCACCGGGAATTGAGTCTTCCAGCAGATTCTGAAGCTGATCCGTCTCCTCCAGACGTCCAAGAAATCCTGAAAGAATTTTTATTGATTCAATTTGTACTGAAAATCCCCTCAGTTTTCTCAGAAGAGATTCTCCATTTCTGCCAACAGCTCTCCACACAGGGAGGTTTTCGTCTCCGAGAAGATACCATCCTGTTTCCAGAGCAAAATCGACCAGAGAATTCTCAGCAATAAAGGGTATTTCAGGGATCAGTTCCTGTGCTTTCTCAAGAGCGAGTACGACATTTCCTCCTCCGATTCTCGTTCTCTCCAGAATGAAACCGAAACGTTCAGGCCATTTAAAACCCTTCTGTATCAAGCTCTTAACAAGAGATACATCTCCCTGAGATTCTGCAAGCACCTGAAACACACGATAAAGCAGGCAGAGGAATTCTTTGAATGTTAAGCCTGTACTCGGTCCTATCTGATTCCATGTCCAGCTTAGATGAAAAAATTCGAGGACGGCTGAAACAATGGCAGACGATGGGAGATTACTTACAGCAGAGAACCATTCCGTTGCCATGTCCTGGCTTACAGGGGGAGGTTCATTCATTCTGGAAAGGTTATCGAGAAGAGTCCTGCTATCAACTTTTTTCAGTGATGAGAAAAGGCAGGAGAGAACTTCTCCGGCTTCCTGCCAGTGCTTTGAAAACAGTGGTACGGCAAAGATTTTGTCTCTTGCTACAGGTTTGATATTGAATTTGTTCAGAGATTTCGAAGGAAGCGAAAACCCTTTTCCAACTTCCGGAGGATGAACTGAATAAAGGTTGTTCTCTTTACTCCAGGACTCTATTTCTTTGACTATCTCTATCGGCTTTATTTTTGCTCCTCTGTTGGAACCCTTTCATTCTCCGGTCGGACTACAGCAGAGTCAACGACCCTGTCTTTATCCGGCAGATTCATAAGCCTCACTCCCATAGTGCTTCTTCCCATTTCTCTAATCTGCTCAACGGGTAACCGGATAATCATTCCGAGAGCTGAAACAAGGATTAATTCATCTTCCTCTGTCACCTGTGTGATGGAAATTACCCGGCCATTCCTCTGAATATTGCGGATGTTAATGACGCCGGCGCTTCCTCTGTGAGTAAGTCTGTAATTCTCAGACCATGTTCGTTTCCCAAATCCATTCTCCGTTACTGTAAGCACACTCCCTGGTTCATGCATGATAACCATTCCCACGAGGCTGTCATTTCCGGCAACTTTTATTCCTCTTACTCCTCTTGTATATCTTCCCATGGAACGTATTTCTTTTTCACTGAATCTATTTGCTTTCCCGTTTGCCAGCGCAAGCAGAACGTGGCTGTTTCCGTCTGTCAGTGAAGCACTAACGAGTTCTGCATTTTCATCAAGCTTGATCGCCCATATACCGTTCCGTCGTGGATGGCTGTAATATGAAAGAGGGGTCTTCTTAATAATTCCATTGCTGGTTGACATCAGGATAAACCGATTATCATCAAACTCTTTCACGCATACATTCGCGACAGGGCGTTCTTCTGGTTCGAGATCGAGAAGATTAACAATGGCTTTACCTTTGCTGATTCTTCCAGCTTCAGGAATTTTGTAGACCTTCAGCCAGTAACATCTTCCCTGATTGGTGAAAAACAATATATAACTATGGTTGGAGGATACAAATATCTGGTCAATTGAATCTTCCTCCTTGGTTCTAGCTCCTGTAATTCCTTTTCCCCCCCTGTGCTGACTTTTATAAGTGTCCGTTGAAAGCCTTTTTACATACCCTTCGCGAGATAGGGTTATTACCATTTCGTCATCGGGGATCAAATCTTCCATATCAAAATCGTCAGCCGCAAATGGTTCAATTTCCGTTTTCCTGTCTTCGCCGTATATGTCGGCAACTTCCCTTAACTCTTCCGACACAACCTTCATGCGTTCCAGGCGATTCGAAGCCAGTGCGCGAAGTTTCTCAAGGAGAGCTCGGAGTTCTTCAAACTCTTCTTCCAGTTCTTCCCGCTCCATTCCGGTAAGTCTTCTTAAACGCATTTCCAATATTGCCTGAGCCTGTATTTCTGTGAACTCAAATATCTCTATTAGTTTTTTCTTTGCGTCTTCGCTGTTTCCGGATTCTCTGATAACTCTTATTACCTCTTCTATAACGTCCTGAGCTTTTAAGAGGCCTTCAACTATGTGTGATCTTGCGTCCGCCTTTTTCAGGTCGAATGCAATCCTTCTCTCAATGATATTGTGCCGATGATCAATGTAATGATCAATCATCTGCCGAAGATTAAGCCTTACAGGCCTTCCTCCAGCCAGAGCCAGACTGTTGACTCCGAATGTTTTTTCCAGCATTGTGTGTTTATAAAGCTGGTTAAGTACTATTTCAGATATCGCATCTCTCTTCAGTTCGATCATTATCCGCATACCGTCTCTGTCGGATTCATCACGAAGATCGGCTATCATCGTAATCTTCTTGTGTTTCACGAGGTTTACTATATTCTCGATAAGTGTGGTTTTGTTAACTTGATATGGAATTTCTGTAATTATGATTGCTTCTCTGTTTTTTGGTGTTGTCTCCATAACCACTCTGCCGCGAACATGGATCAGTCCTTTTCCGGTACTGTAAGCATCTCTGATCCCTCGAAGGCCCATGATTATTCCTCCAGTGGGAAAATCAGGTCCCTTGATAATCTCAAAAAGCTCTTCATCTGAAAAATCGGGATTGTCTATGATGCTGCAGCAGCCATTAATAACTTCTATGAGATTATTCGGCGGGATATTCGTAGCCATACCTACAGCAATACCTGACGAGCCGTTAACGAGAAGATTAGGTATACCGGAAGGGAGGATTGACGGTTCTTTCAGGCGATCATCGAAATTGGGAACCATATCTATTGTTTCGCTATCGATATCGCGAAGCATTTCTCCGCCTATTCTGGACATTCTTGCTTCCGTATATCTATACGCTGCTGCCGGATCTCCATCTACCGATCCGAAATTGCCCTGTCCATCGATAAGCGGGTGTCTCAGTGAGAAATCCTGCGCCATCCGTACCATTGCATCATAAACAGCACTGTCTCCATGAGGATGATATTTTCCCAGAACATCCCCCACTACTGCAGCGGATTTTTTATGTGGTCTCTTATACGTGAGTTTCTGTTCGTACATCGAATATAGAATTCGCCTGTGTACAGGCTTCAACCCATCCCGCACGTCAGGAAGTGCTCGCGAAACAATAACACTCATGGAGTAATCCATATAAGAGCGTTTCATTTCCTCTTCTATGTCGATGATATCCATATTCTTTTCTGTGCTGCCGTTCAAATGACCGCCTCCAAGCCTGTCTTAAGGCAATTCGTATGTATCTTTCTAAACATCCAGATTTCTTACTTCCGCTGCATGAAGCTGGATGAATTCTCGTCTTGGTTCTACATCATCACCCATAAGAACTGAAAATATGTGGCTGGCCTCCATAGTGTTCTCTAGCCGTATTTTAAGAAGTAGTCTTGTTTCGGGATCCATAGTCGTTGCCCATAACTGATCAGGATTCATTTCTCCAAGACCCTTGTACCGCTGTATTACTAAGCCCTGATCTCCGAAATCCTTTACTATTTCTTCTCTTTCTTTCTCGTTATACGCGTAACGCTTTGCTTTACCTTTCTTTATCAGATACAGAGGTGGTTGCGCAACGTAAATGTAGCCTCTTTCAATAAGCTCTATCATATGTCTGTAAAAGAATGTCAACAGAAGTGTGCGTATATGTGACCCGTCTACATCTGCATCAGTCATTATTATTATTTTATGATATCGAAGATTGTTTATATCGAAATCTTCCTCTATTCCTGTTCCAGTAGCAGTTATTATAGTTCTGATCTCGTTATTGTTCAGCACTTTTCCAAGCTGTGCCTTTTCAACATTAATTATCTTGCCCCTCAGAGGAAGAATTGCCTGAAAGTATCTGTTTCTTCCCTGTTTTGCTGATCCCCCGGCAGAATTTCCCTCTACAATGAACAGTTCCGCTTCTTCGGGTTCATTAACGGTGCAGTCAGCGAGTTTGCCTGGAAGCGCAGCTGTTTCAAGAGCTGATTTTCTTCTGGTCAACTCTCTTGCTTTCTTTGCGGCCTGTCTCGATCTGTTATTCAGCATGCACTTCTGAACTACTTTTCTTGCGATAGAAGGGTTTTCCTCAAAAAATTCCGCAAGCCCTTTGTTCACAAGAGACAAAACTGCTCCCTGTACATTCCTGTTTCCCAGCCTTGTTTTGGTTTGACCTTCAAACTGAGGATCCGGGATCTTAATACTGACTACAACGACAAGCCCTTCTCTTACATCGCTGCCGGAGAAAGTATCATCTTTGTTGGTGAACATTTTGTTAGCGGACGCATAATCGTTCAGAGTTCTGGTAAGCGCAGACTTAAGGCCTGAAAGGTGAGTTCCTCCGTCAATAGTATTAATATTATTCACAAAGCTGAATATATCTTCTTTATATGCTTTGTTGTACTGAAGCGCAACGTCTATTATGAGAATTCCCTCGTCGCCAAGCTCTATTTCCCCTTCAATTCTCACAGGGTCATGCAATGTATGATTTGCCTCGTTAATGTAAGAAACAAACGAACTCAATCCGCCTTCAAAACAGAATTCTTCATGTCTTATGTCATTTTCATTGCGTTCATCACTTATGGTTATCTTCAATCCGTTGTTAAGGTAGGCAAGTTCTCTTAATCTGCCGGATAGAGTTTCATATTTCAATTCCGACGTTTCAAATATTTCATCATAATCAGGCATAAATCTTATTTTTGTTCCGTTGAGATCTGTTTTCCCATGTATTTTCTGTTCATTAAGAGTTTTACCTCTTCTGTATTCCTGAAAGTATATGTAACCGTCTTTATGTACCTCGACCTTAAGCCATTCAGAAAGTGCATTTACAACACTTACACCGACACCATGCAAACCACCGGAAGTCTTGTATGCAGAGTTGTCAAATTTCCCTCCCGCATGGAGAGTGGTCATTACAATTTCAAGTGCAGGTTTGCCTGTTTCGTGCATACCAACGGGAATTCCTCTTCCGTCATCGTCAACTGAAACAGATCCATCTGCATGCAGCGTAACTGCAATTCGTGTGCAGAACCCTGACTGTGCTTCATCAATACTGTTATCTACCACTTCCCACACCATGTGATGAAGACCTGTCTGAGATGTAGAGCCGATGTACATACTTGGTCTTTTTCTGACATGTTCAATACCTTTGAGAACCTTAATAGAATCAGCGTCGTAATTTCTGTTTTGTCCGTCGTGTTTGGTCAATACTTCTCTGCCTTCCGCTTTTTCCAGGTATCATCGCTTTTATATCGGTAAAAAGCTCCTCACCTGAAATCCTGTTCAAATTCGAAAGGATCTCTTCCTTCCTCAAATTTATTTCCATTCTCGCAGCCGGATGAATGATCTTCACAAGAATTACCGATCTGTCACAACCAACAAGTATGGCTAATTCTGCAAGCTCCGATCCTACAATATCATTCCAGCAATCAAGTACACTTGTTCTCTTCTGATATTTTCCTAATTCGAATTTCCTGAATACATCAGTTACAAGTGTTTCAATTTTTTTCATCTACTGCTGGCGATGCCGAAATTATTATAAAATAATTTCATTCAGGCTGACTCTCCAGAGTTTTAGAGAGTTTAACAGGCATGATAAGTGCCAGGTATGAGTCATCTCCTTCCGATTCTTCTTCATCGTTAATAAGAACTGCTGTATTGCTGTTCTTCATCCTCATCACAATTTTCTCACAATTCATATTGCGGAGAATCTCCATAAGGAAATTGCCGTTGAAACCGATCTGAAATGGACTTCCTTCATATTCAGAAATAAGAGTTTCTTTCGCTTCTCCTGCATCTGCACTTTCCGCATGAACGACTGTTTTTTCTTTTTCAAGTGAGAACTTCACCTGATGTGTCGATGGATTGGCCATAGTTTTAACGCGTCTGAGAACAGAGATAAGATTTTCTCTGTCTGTATGAAGAATACAGTCATTGTCTGTAGGAATTACTTTCTTGTACGGAGGATACTCACCATCTATAGTACGACTGAATATCACAGTATTATCAAATTCAAAAGAGATCTGAGAACCGCTGAAAAGTATTTTTACATCACCATCTGTTGAGAGTTTAGCAAAAAGATTGAGCGCCTTCTGTGTAATAAGTGCTTTTATGACATTATCAGATTTAATACTGCAAAGTGTGATACAGCTTAATCTATGACCGTCTGTAGCAACCATCTCGAATCCGTTTTCACTTATATCAAGCAAAGCTCCGTTAAGAGTTGCTCTGTAATCATCTTTTGCTACAGCGTAAGATGTTTTTCTTATAGCATCAGAAAAAACATTTACTGGAACTATACACGGTTCCATACTGCTTTTAGTTGGAAGAGAAGGAAATTGTTCGCTTGAACTGCCACTAAGAGTAAATGACCCCTGACCACAACTTATGTTAATCCTGTTACCAGTGGCACTCATTCTTATTTCTTCTTCTGGTAGTTCACGTATAATTTCATGAAGTTTTTTTCCCGGAATAGTTATGGAACCAGCCGTTGTAATAGTAGCTGGAATGGTTGTTATTATTGTGGTGTCAAGATCTGTTGCTGATAGCTTCAGTTTGTCTCCTTCAGTTTCAAGAAGAACATTTGTCAGATATGGAAGACTGCTTCTTGCAGGAAGTGCTGTTGAAACAGAATTCAGACCTTTAAGAAAATCGGAATGATTGACAAGAAGCTTAATCATGAGTTTTCCTCCAGATTGATGAAAACAATTATAAGAGAACAATAATGATAGTTATTATACATGTGTATATGTAGAGATGTCACGTGTAATAGGATTGCGTGAGAGTTAAGGGTTGTTGAAAAAAAGTGGAAAACAGCATAGTGAAATAAGAGTTTTCAACATAGTTAGTTTTTTAACATGTTATCAGTATGATTTTCCACATGTTATATGGAAGTAAGTTTTCTTCTTAATTCTTCTATGGTTCTTTCAAGCTCTGGATCATTCTTTTTCAGTTCATCTATTCTATCTATAGAATTCAGAACAGTTGAATGATCACGACCAGAGAAGAAAGATCCTATTTCTTTCAGTGACATAGAAGTAAGTTCTCTGATCAGAGACATGGAAACCTGTCTGGGTATAAGGATATTTCTTTTTCTCTGTTTTCCTTTAAGCTGTCCTGGTGAAACATTGAAATTCTCTGCTACAGCAGATGTTATATTTCCTGCTGTAAGTCTCCGCGATATTGATCCAAGTGAGGAGCGAATCTCTCTCTGGACGATATCCATACTTATTTCACAGTCTGTTAATCGTGAGATTGCCGCGAGTCTGTGTACGACGCCTGCAAGCTGACGAACATTCTTTCTGATTGATGAAGCTATGAAATCAAGTACATCATGTGAAACAGAGAGATTTTCATCTTGAAACAGAAGTTGAAGAATCGCAAGTCGTGTTTCGTACTCAGGAGGTTTAATGTCTGCTACAAGTCCACATTGAAAACGGCTGATCAGTCGCTCATGAAGACCCTGAAGTTCATGAGGTGGTCTGTCTGAAGTAAGGACTATCTGCTTACCGTTCTGATGGAGTTCATTGAATCTGTGGAAGAACTCTTCCTGAGTCTGTTCTTTTCCCTTGAGGAACTGAATATCATCCATCAGGAGAAAATCAATATTGTGAAACAGCCTCCTGAATTTGGAGAAATCATTCTGCAATACGGATTTAATATATCGATCAACAAGAAATTCAGTGGATAGATAGTTAAAAGTTCGACCCTTTCCTTCCTGACGCAGACTATGTGCTATTGCCTGAATAAGATGGGTTTTTCCTAGACCGACGCCACCATATATAAATAAAGGATTATAACTGGCAGAGTTACTACCGCGGCTAACAGCAAGAGCTCCCGCATGAGCAAGCTGATTGTTAGGACCAACAACGAAGTGTTCGAAAGTATAGTTTGAACGTAGAAAAGCCGTATCGGATTTACTTGAAGCACTGCCGGATGAAAGTGAAACAGTAGATGATGGACCTGGTTTAGCAGGGTCACCGATAAATTGCAGCGCAAGATCTTTTCTCCCGGAGATATCTCGAATGAGTTCTTCAAGGAATGCACCAAATCGAGATTTAGCATGGCCTGCTACAAATGAGTTTGAGAAGCGGATCACAAGAAGACTGCCATTAAGATCTTCGAAAACTGATTTTTTAAGCCAGGCATCAAATTCAGTTGGTTCAAGGGAATTTTCCGCTTCATTAAGACATTGAATCCATAACTCTGCGGGGTTAAAACTGCCCATCTTCATTCCAATCGTTGGTGGAGGTCTAACACCATAACTTACAGTTATTTGTCATGCATATCCACATGGGAATCCACAAAAAGAGAGTAACGTAAGTAATTTATACAAAGACACATAAAAGAAAACACTGCTTTCATTATAGCAACAATGTTGAAAACCTTTGTCAGAATGATCGAAGTTGACACAAATACTTGACAGAAAGCATTCTATTGGCTAACTTCGATAATCGCTGAACTACAGGAAATTAATATAAGTTACTGATGATACTGTTGCAGAAATCATGACTGCGTCAAGTCTTGGTTTCAGGAGAGAGTGAATATAATGAAAAGAACATTTCAGCCGAGCAATATTTCAAAAGCAAGACGACACGGATTCAGAGCAAGAATGGCAAGTAAGAACGGCAGAAAAGTAATTAGTTCAAGGAGACGCAAGGGTAGAAAAAATTTGATACCCTGATACAAACTGAAATGAAGAATACTCTGAAGAAAGGATACCAGTTCAGAAGGATTCTAAGAACTGGAAATACTTTCAGAGGAATTTCTTTCAGAGCGGTATATAGACTGAATTCCCTGGGAATTCTTCGCCTGGGGTTTTCATTGTCTGCAAAGAGCGGGAACGCTGTAAAAAGAAATCTATTACGAAGAAGGCTAAGGCACCTGGCAGAAGAAAAAGGGAAAAGCAAAGGTGCAGATGTTGTAATAATGCCTGAAGGTAAGCTATCAGCAGGAAACTGGAAAACTGTGCAAAAAGATTTCATTGAGCTTCTTGTGAAAATACAGGAAACCCGGAAAAGCAGACAGGAAAGCGTATAAGACAAAAAATAGTAATGAAGTGAATGATAAGTCGATAAAGAAAAATAGAGCGGAATGAAGGTCAAAATCTCTGTACTTCTGGTTTCAGTTGTAAAGGTATACAGAAGATTTATTTCACCATTGTTTCCACAGAGTTGCATTTACACACCAACCTGCAGCAGATATGCGGAAACGGCATTAAAAAGGTATGGAGCGCTAAGAGGGGGATGGTTATCTGTTCTAAGGGTTTTGAGGTGTCATCCCTTTAAAAAAGGCGGATACGATCCTGTTCCTGATAAATGGGAGAATCGCAAATGAGTGATCAAAAAAGGCTACTTATAGCAGCTGTTCTGATGGCAGCAGTGTTGTTTATCAGCTGGCAGTTCATGGGAAAAACCGTATCGGAAAACGATTCGTCAACATCACGGAATACAATTGAATCTCAAAGCACACCTGAACCGATATCTGTTCCGGAAGATTCAGAGGTTATGAAAACTACAACGCTCGATACTACCTCTTTAAAAATCTATGAAGATACACTGGTTGATGATATTACAGAAAAAGGACAAGATGAGCCAGATGAAAGAACAATAACAATAATAATCAGGGGTAATGGCGAGGATTTAGTACATGCTGAAATAACAACTCACGGTGGTGCTATTAGAAGCTGGGAGCTTCCTCAGTTTGAAGATATGCCGGGAGCGGGAGAAGGAGAATGCATTAACTTAAATGGATATAATTGGCTTGATAGAGGCATTGCATTTGAAACCGATTCTCGCGATACACTGATAATAGATGAACAACCACAGACACTTGTGTTGTTCACAGATGATGAAAAAGAACTAAGATATACATTTACACCTGATCATTACGGATTCAGTATTGAGTCAAACGGATTTGATGAAATGATAAGCATTCCAGCAGGAGTACTTCCTGTGAGTGAGATGAATGTGAATGCTTCAAGATATTTCAAAGCTCAGTGGAATGCGGAAAAAGTGAAAGACAGGAAATCCGGTGATATCAATGAAGTAGAGCAGGTTGGAAACGTCAGGTGGATTGCGGCAAGGTCACATTACTTCGCGATTATTCTGATGCCTGAATCATTCGAAAGAGCATATGGATACATTTTTCCATCAGGATCGGAAGAATCTCCATCAATTGGTATTCAGGACACAAGAGTACATGTCTTCGCCGGTCCACTTGATTATGGAAGATTGAGGAAACTCGGAGGAGACACCAGCAGACTGGTAGATTTCGGATGGCCATTCATAAGGGAAATAGGAAGACTTCTCTACTGGTTCTGTACTGACGTAATCTCTTCTGTAAGTAACTGGGGAATGAAGATAATAGTACTTGCATTAGCGCTGAAACTGGTCCTTCTGCCACTTACGGGCAAGAGTTTCAAATCAATGGCAAAACTTAAACAGGTTCAACCGAAGATGAAAGTGCTCCAGGAGAAATTCAAAAGTGACCCGAAAGCGCTGCAGACAGCAATGCAGAAACTCTACCGGGAAGAGGGGGTCAACCCTCTGGGCGGATGCCTGCCGATGCTGATGCAGATGCCTGTATTCTTTGCTCTCTACAGGGTACTTGCGAATTCAGTTCAGTTAAGAGGAGCTCCATTCTTCCTTTGGATTCAGGATCTTTCACATCCAGAGATTCTCATCAAACTACAATCCCCTATACTTGGTCTTCATGGTATAGGATTACTGGCTGTACTAATGGGTGTAGCAATGTTCTTCCAGCAGAAAATGACAATGACAGATCAGAAGCAGAAAGGCATGATGTACATGATGCCGATATTCATGACATTCCTTTTCATGCGTTTTCCAGCTGGTTTGACTCTTTACTGGTTTACTAATAATATCCTGACCATAGCACAGCAGGAAATGATCAAGCGAAAGCTGGAAAAAGAACAGACCTCATCTGTAAAGGTTTAGAAAGAAAACCGCAGATGGTGAAGTATGCCTGACAAAATCTCACCCGAGATAATATGCGCTCCCGCAACGCCAGAAGGATATTCAGCGCTTGCAGTAATAAGAGTAAGCGGAAAAGGTTCCTTCGAAATAATAGAAAGAATAATGTCGCTGGAAACCGGAAGGCTTCGGGGAGTCCGAAGGAAGCTGGGAGTAATAAAAGATAATAGTGAGGTTATAGATGAAGTAATAGCTTTTTCATGGCCTGAAGGAAGAAGTTATACCGGGGAGGAAATGGTCGAGATAACATGTCATGGAGTTCCGAAAATAATCAGAAGGATAATGAATATTCTTATAAAACATGGAGCGGTGAGAGCAGGTAACGGTGAATTTACCAGGAGAGCGTTCATATCGGGAAAGCTCAACGCAATACAGATAATGGCACTTGCAGCAGTCTGGAATGAAGGAAGAGAAACAGGAAATATAGAAGGAAGCTTCAGCAGAGAATGTGAAGAATTAAGTATTCATATCGAAAAAGCAAAAGAGATGCTTGAAGGTGATATTGAATTCGGGGAATCTCATCTTGACTCCGAGAGAACAGTAATTCTCAAGGAGCTTTCGTCATTATTAAAGGCGTCCGAAACACTTGCAGAGAGAGCGGGAAGCATCGAGGCTGGTCAGAAGGTCTTTATAATGGGTCCCGTTAACTCAGGCAAATCAACACTTTTCAATATACTGGTAGGAGGGAAAGCCCTTGTGTCAGAGATTCCCGGAACAACAAGGGATGGAACAAGAAAGAATATAGAGATCAGAGGGAGAGAGGTTATTCTATGCGACACAGCGGGAACCGGAGGAGAAGGGCTGGATTTACAGGCTTCGAAAGTAGTCCTGGATGAAATTCAGGAATGCGACAAAGTACTATGGATGTCGCAGGATGGAAGAGAAAAGCCACCTGAAGAGCTTTCAAGCAAATCCGCTGAAATTCTGGAAGTAGAAAGCAAATGTGATCTGAATCGCATTTCAAAGCAATCATCAGTGGAGTATAAAGGAAAGATGAAGCTGTCTTCTGTGACAGGAGAAGGAATCCCCATGATAAAGAAATGGATTTCTACGTATCCGGGAAATATGTCTCTGACAGGATCAGCAGACAGAATAGTGAAGCACATATTGAAAGCTGAAGAATTTGTAGTTGCAGATGAATTCTGCATAGCATCGGAGCATCTTAATGAAGCTGAAAGAGAGATCCGAAGTATCCTTGGAAAAGGAGAAAACCTGGCCTTGAGCGTAGAAAGAGCTCTTTCAAGCATGTGCGTAGGGAAATGAAGAATTCTGACAATACTTTTGACGTAATAGTTGTTGGAGGAGGTCACGCAGGAATAGAAGCCGCGCTTGCAGCTGAAAGGATGGGCTGCAGCGTCATTATGATTACAGCCAGATACGGCAGAATTGGTGAGATGTCATGCAATCCTGCAATAGGGGGCATAGCGAAAGGGACTCTTGTCCGCGAGATAGACTCTCTTGATGGATCAATGGGAAAAGCGGCTGACGCCACAAGACTCCATTTCAGGATGCTTAACAGGAGAAAGGGCCCAGCGGTATGGGGGCCAAGAGTGCAGTCGGACGCAGCTGCTTACGCGTATTTTCAGAGAAAGAACCTTGAAAGCAATACTATTAAAATCATAGAAGATGAAGTAATAGCTCTGGAGGGAAGTACAGAAAAGCCTGAGGGAATCAGGAGCAGAAAGAACGGCGTAATATTCGGGAGAACTGTTGTTCTGGCTGTAGGAACTTTTCTCAGAGGAAGGCTCTTCAGGGGGCAGAGCGTATGGAGAGGCGGCAGAATCGGAGATATTGCAGCTGATAAACTCGATGAAGACATAAGAAGAAGATTGTTCCACGTGGAACGTTTCAAAACAGGGACACCTGCAAGGATAGTCAGAACATCTGTAAATACACGTGATCTCAGTATTCAGCAGTCAGAAGAGACAGATTACAGATTCAGTGCGGAAACAAAGAAATTGCCGGCAAGAAACGAAAAGTGCTACTTAACCAGAACGAACAGAAACACGATGAATGCAGCAAAAGAATACATGCACCTTTCACCGCTTCTTGCAGGAAGAATTGACGGAAAAGGGCCGAGGTACTGCCCGAGTTATGAGGATAAAGTAGTTAAATTCCCGGACAGAGAGCAGCACAATATTTACGTTGAACCAATGGGACACAGATCAAGAATGTTTTACCTGAACGGACTTTCAAGCAGCCTTCCCGCAGAAGCTCAGGAAAAGATGGTTCAAACGCTTCCGGGTTTCAGAAAGGCGATTATCGCGGATTACGGTTATGCTGTGGAATATTCATTTATTCATCATACAGAAATAGCACCATCTCTTCGGTTGAGAAGAACAGAAAATGTATTTGTCGCAGGGCAGATGTGTGGAACATCGGGATATGAAGAAGCAGCGGCGCAGGGGCTCCTTGCCGGGGCAAACGCAGCAAGAGTCGTAAAGGGGTTCCAGCAGCTTTCTCCGCCAAGAAGAGATTCGTATCTTGGGGTTATGATCGATGATATAATCTCAAAAGGAACAGACGAGCCTTATAGACTGTTTTCATCCAGAGCTGAAAACAGATTGCATATAAGACAGGACAACGCCGAACGGCGCATGTATGAGTTCGGGAAATCAATAGGTGTTCTATCAGAAAGAAAAGCGTTGCTGCTCGAGGTTAACATGAAAGAAATCGCGGAAATAGAAACAGTCCTTAAGAATAGAAACATTGACGGAAGCCGTGCTGCTTTATGGTGCAGGAGGCAGGGAGCAGAAGCAGAAAAACTGATTGAACTTATGCCAATGCTTTCATCTTTCAGTAGAGATGCTGTTTTCTCTGTGATACTTGATGAGAAATACAGAGGATACATAAAGCGAAGCTTGAAACGGGATGAATCAAGAAGAAGAGCCTCATCAGTTAACCTGAGCAGTATTACTTCATATATGGAGATAAAGGAAATATGCTGGGAAGCCAGGGAAGTATTGGAGAAGGTGAAACCAAATACGCTTGCAGACGCAGAAAAAATTCCAGGGATCAGACCGACAGATCTGGAGGGCCTCTTGCTGTACCTTGCGGGAAAACGTTCCACGTGGAACAATTCCATTCAGAAGGAAACGAAGTGATGAATTTCCTTACACAATCATTTCCGGAAATAAGCAGGATGAAGTACGATTGCGAACTTATAGGATTCGATTTGAGCGACAAACAGGCGGAAAAGCTGATAGAATATGCTGAAATTCTTTTGGAGAAATCATTGGAAACAAATCTGATAGGACCTCTGGAAAAAGACAGGTTATGGGGAAGACATATGCTTGAATCAATATCATATCGAAAGATGCTTGACGGGAAACGCAAAGTTGTTGATATCGGCAGCGGAGCAGGATTTCCAGGACTTGTACTGGGAATTATTGGCTTTGATATGATTCTTCTGGAACCGAGAAGAAAAAGACATATGTTTCTGTCTTATGTGATAGAAAGGCTTGCCCTGGAAAGAACAGAAGTAATTCCCACCAGAATAGAAAATGTCGATTCTTCCATTCTTGGAGATCAATTCATTGCGAGAACCGTAGCGCCGCCGGAAGTCCTTCTTAAATTGATCAGGAGTAAAACAGACGGAAAGTCAGAACTGGTTTATAGAGTATCGCCTGATATGGAACTGACTGCAGGAAATGAATACATAAAATTGGAATGTCCTCCGCTTGACCGACCGGGATTTCTGGTGCAGTATCGAACCTGTTCATAATTCGGACAAGTTATGATAGCATAACAGAAGGCCTTCGAAAAGAGCGATAAAATGAATAAAACAAGCATCATAGCAGTAGCGAACCAGAAGGGCGGTGTTGGGAAAACAACTACTGTTATTAACCTTGGTGCGAGCCTTGCTATGAACAACAAAGATATTCTGGTAATTGATTTCGATCCCCAGGCAAATACTACAAGCGGTTTTGGCAAGAATGACAAGCGGGAAAAGAATATATGTTCACTCATTCTTGGAAAGCACAGTCTGGAAGAGGTTATAGTACAAACAGAAGTGGAAGGTCTTTCTCTTATACAGGGATCTCGCGATCTTGCGGGTCTCGAGATCGAGCTTGCGGGTGCGGAGGAAAGAGAATTCCTTCTCCTGGAAGCTCTGGAGAAAAGAGTGGATAGATTTGACTATGTCCTTATTGATTGTCCTCCATCTCTGGGGCTGCTTACGATTAATGCTCTTGTTGCGGCAACAGAAGTGCTTATTACTTTACAAAGTGAATATTATGCTCTCGAAGGGCTTTCACACCTGATGGATACAATCAGGAATATCCGGAAACGATGGAATGCGAATCTTTCAATTAACGGTGTTGTGCTGACAATGTTCGATGGTCGCCTGAAACTCAGTCGAGAAGTTGCTTTGGATGTTGAAGAGCATCTTGGTTCAATTCTGTATAAAACGTGTATCCCAAGAAACGTAAAGCTAAGCGAGGCACCTAGTTACGGAATGCCAGCGCTTCTTTACGATGCTAGATCAAAGGGAGCCGCAAGCTATCTCAATCTGGCAAAGGAGGTGCTGCAAAGGTGACAACACGGAAGCGAAGAGCTCTTGGAAAGGGTCTTGAAGAAATATTTCCCGGAATCAGCAACGATAATGATATCCTGAGTTCTATGGAAGTGAGTATCGATCTGATAGATCCCAACCCCTACCAGCCGAGGAAAGAATGGAAACCTGAGGAGATCGCTTCACTTGCAGCATCTATTAGATCGCAGGGAATAATTCAGCCCCTTATTCTGAGAAAAGAGGGAAAAAGATACCAGCTGATTGCAGGAGAAAGACGCCTTCGGGCAGCCAGAGAAGCAGGCCTCAAAAAAGTTCCTGTAATTGTCAGAGAAGCCAGCAAAGAGCAGATGCTTGCTCTCGCTCTGGTCGAGAATATCCAGCGACAGGATCTTGGTCCCATGGAAAAGGCGGAAGCCTTCAGAAGATTGTCGAGCGAATTTGATCTTACTCAGGAGGATATGGGAAATAGAGTGGGAATGAGCAGATCTTCTGTTGCTAACTTCATGCGATTGCTTGAATTGCCGGAATCAGTCCAGAAAATGCTCCGCGAAGGGCAGCTTCAAATGGGACACGGAAGAGCTATTCTTGGTCTTAATGATACTTCAACCATGCAGAGGACAGCTGTAGCAGCATTCAAAAGAAATATGTCAGTAAGACAGCTTGAAGAAAAAATCCGCATGATTGTTACAGGGAAAAAGAGAAAGCCCGCAGCAGTTTCAAAAAGAACTACTCCTGAGGAAAAAGAACTTGTGGAAACCCTCCAGCGGCTTCTTAAAACAAGAGTGAGAATAAGAGGAACAGGGAAAAAAGGGAGAATTGAAATCAGCTACCATAGCCTTGATGAACTTGAAAGAATACTTGATCTTATAAGATCCGGAGCAAAGACCACCGGTTAACCCGCAGAAAGCTGGAAATTTCTGCGAGGTAATGAAGTTGACCGGCTATTTGGCAATAGATATAGTCGCGTAACTGTAACTGTAACTGTAACTGTAATTGTTAATGGCTGAAGTCTGTATGCAGTATAGAAAAGGAGAAAGAATGGCACACACTATTAATGATGATTGTATTGCCTGTGGAGCATGCATGCCGGAATGTCCCGTTGACGCTATTAGCGAAGGGGATAAGTACACGATAGATCAGGATGCCTGCATAGATTGCGGTGCATGTGTTCCTGCATGTCCTGTTGGAGCAATAGAAGCTCCATAAAAAACAGACAAAGAAAAGCAGAAAAGCCCGGAGTTCTGAATTCCGGGCTTACTGCTTTAATATGCGAATTCAATCTCCCAGAGACCCGAATTTAATAAGATTGTGATCTTCCGTTTCAAAGGCAAGTTCGCCAAGCGTGATACCACGATAGATTCTGAGTATTCGTTTAAGGCGGTCAGTGGTCTTTCTGCCCGAATTGTGATGTTGTCTGAAACGCTGGAATGTATTCATTTTACTGGAGATATTCAATGAATCAATTTCCCATGGATGGAAATACAGAACTGGAATTCTGCCGGTTCTGGAAATACTTCTGATAATCATTCTGTGAAATGCGCCGGGATAGAATCTCATATAGGCTCCACCAGCAGCAGGCAGCTTTACCCCAAGCAGCTGAATGGATGCGAGAGGAAGTTCAAGAATGGAACTTTCCTCACCCATAAGCTCAAAAGGAGAGAGTGGCGCGGAGGGGATGCCGTACCTGTGCCTGAACATAGGATAAACGCTGCTGTCATATTTGTAACCGCGAGCAACAATTTCATCAACAACCCATTTAGTTCCGGAAGTTACAGAAAAACTGGGGGCTCTGAATCCAATCGGTTCAGGAATAGACAAAGAATCAACAAGCTTCTGGAAGCGATCAATGTTTCTGCAGAACCCATCGCGCGACTGCATGGAAAGTTCAAGATGATGATAACCGTGGTATCCTATTTCATGCCCTTCCTGGAGTACTTTCTGAGCGAGTTCAGGATGGCGCTCAAGAAGCCATCCGAGAAAGAAAAAAGTTGCTTTTGCTTTATGAGCGCCAAGCAGGTCAAGAATATCGTTCAGTGTTTCAGGAGCCCTCGGATCCATACTGTCCCACCTGTTCTGCGGGTACCATCTTCTTGAGGCGTAGGTCTGGAACCATTCCTCCATATCGAATGACAGAGCAACCTTTGGTCTGGCGGTTTTAATTCCGGTTACGTCTCCACCCATATCAAGGAAACGGTTAACATCATCCTTCGAAGGAAAGTAATTGAAAGTTGCTTTGTCGGAGGAATTTTCGATCAGTTTGTAATCACCGCGCTGTATAATTGAAAGCCCTTCAGAAATAATATCGACGGTAATCCTTTTTGATTCCACCTGAAGCTGTTCAACAGATGTATTTTCTCTGGAAGCATCAACGGGTCTTTGAATAAGAATCCCTCCTGCATCGAGCTTCCTCTCCATCCTGTGAAGAGTAACCCCTGGCTGATCTCCACGGAAAAGAGACCAGAAAGTCGGCAGCATCCCCCTGTTCAATGGGAGAAGAGAAGAATGCACATTCCAGGCACCAAGTCTCGGGATTGCCAGTGTACTTTTACTAAGAATCTGCGGGCATGCCAGAGAAAGAAAAATATCCGGATCAAGGCTGCTGAGCAGGTCACGGGTATCATTTGTATTGATCTTTTTCAACGTGATGTAATCAGCATGTTCTCTTGAAGCTGTCTGTTTCAGCGAATGAGGGAAACGGGTGGGTAACTTCATTAAGCCAGCTGCTTTAAAAGAGACAAAACGGATCAGTTGCCGGAAGAATGCAGAAGAACCATAAAGAGCTGTGTAGCGCTTCAAATTGAGTGTCGCTTTCTTAAATGATCCATGTCCGGGGAGAGAGATAAGAGTGTACCTGTTAAAGGGATTCTTACGGATAATGCTGGCGACAGTTCCGGGAATATTAAAAGGTTCGTTATCGCAAAGAAATACTACATTCATCGCTGGAAAAGCTATTCTGGTATAGAGTTCAAATAACTGGTCAACCATCATTCGAGCAGAAAAAGGCTCAATGTCATCGTCTACCGATGATAACAGATCATCAGTCATAGAGGGGGAATTCAGCAGTCTTTTAACACCGCCGGCAAGAGCGGTTACATCACCTTCCGGAAACAGTAATCCATTTCGCTTTCCATCAACAAGTTCGTGAATACCACCGACATCGGTAGACACGACAGGAATCCCGGCAGCAAGGCATTCCAGCAAAGCTCTTGGAAGACCCTCTGTGCGTGATGTGATAAGAAAAATGTCGAAGGCCGGCAGGATTTCAGCTATATCATTTCTGCTTCCGACTAGAAGAAAGCTGTCTTGAAGATTGTGAGATTCAATCCACTTTTCTGTCTGTTTCATAAGGGGACCGTCTCCGACAAGAATGAAAAGAACATGAGGTTTAGATTTAATAACTTCCGCTGCGACTTCAACAAAAATGTCAGGTGCTTTCTCCTGACAGAAACGCATAACTGACCCTACAACAGGAACGTCAATCGGAATATCAAGCCTGGCTCTTGCTTCAGATTTTTTTCCCCTTCCCTTTCTGAATTCATCAAAATCAACCCCGCTTCGGATTATCATGTAACTGTCTTTTGATCCGATTCCGCACCGGACAGCTTTATCGCGGTCTCTGGGGCTGACAGCTATATTGAAGTGAGCAAGTCTGAAACCGATCTTTTCAAGCGATATGTAAAACCATTTTTTGAAAGACTGCATGGAATCATAGAAAGGCCAGCCATGGGCTGTCTGTACGATTTTAACTTCAGAAAATGAGGCAGCGGCAAGTCTTCCCAGGAAACGGGCTTTTGATCCGTGTGTATGAACGATATCATAATTTCCGTTTTGAATAATCTTTCGAATTTCAAGAAAGGCGAGAAAATCATTTAAAAGGGATATCTCTCTTTTTAAATGAGGAGCCAGAAGAACATTAAGATCCCACTTTTTGACAAGTTCATACAAATCACCTTCAGAGGGTCGCTCAGGGCCGGTGAGGATATCTGAAGGATAACCTTTTTCTGAAACATATCTGGTGGAAATGAGCGTATTCATCTGAGCTCCACCAACAGCAATTTTCGTGATTATATGGAGTATGCGCAATTTCTTTTCTGACATTAGTCAGCCCGATCCGGAGTCTCCGCTATTTATAAGGGGTCTGCAGAAAAGGGCGTAGAGATAGAAGATAGCAAGAATCACCGTCAGACCGGAGTAGAAGAGCGGACTGATGAAAAGACAACCGATTAGCCAGAATACGAGAAGAGGTATCGATATGATGCTGAAATGCTTTTTTCTGCTCCAGTTGCGATCTGGGGGATATGAAGAGAACAGTCTGAAGAGGTCTTCAGCAATACTGAAAAGAACCACTGAAAGGGCAACCAGCAGAAGATGGAATATCATTCCTCCGGTCAGGTGATGATTATCAATGAGTGAAAAAACAGAGGTGATGAAAGGGAGAAAAATCATCCCTGAGAGCAGAGTTATAAATCCGGTCACCATAAGCCTGTCAGCCGTCAGCACAGGATATTTCTCCTTCAGGCGGCGAAGCATTACATGCATAAGAATACGTGACAGACGAAATAATCCTATAATGATAATAATTACCAGAGCCACCATGGCGTAGTCAGTCAATCTTTCAGCCAAATGAATCCTCCCGTTCCTTGAAAACCTCTATTTCAGACAAAGCAATATACAATTCAGTTAATTCAAGGCACAGACCAGTCACTCCTTTAGTTCTCGTGTCTGGTAGAAATAGCCGATGATCGTAAAAATGGCGGTCAGAATTATACCGATAATGAACCCGCAGTTTACGTTTTCAGAGTACGATCCTATTACTTGAATGAATCCAATTCGGTCAATAATGGCCAGAGCTGAAAATCCGGCTATGTAACCCCCCGCCAGAGCAGTTATGAATGCAATGACGGGAGTCCTGTATATCTGTACAAGAACACCGGCGGTAAGAGCAATTCCCGCATGAGCAATCCCCGGAATTCCCGGAAGAAGCCCCCTCGCGGCAAAAAGACCGATAATAGAACCTGCAAAGAATATTGATATTTTCCAGGCAATTACGGAAAGACCGGCGGACACTAATCCGGTTACCCAGGGAATCCAGGGGGAACCGGTAACAGTTTTATTAAGAGCATCAAAGACAAACTCCGCGCCAATCGTGTAACCGATCATAAATCCGAACAGAACCAGGACGAAACCAAGTAATTTTTTCCCCAGGAAACAGAACAGAAGCCCGATAAGCAACCCTATAATAGGAATAGCAAACAGATCGGTCTCAATAATCAAATTCATATGCCGCTTTCCTTTCTTAATTCTCTTTTGCTTTATCAAGGATTTCGAGAATAGATCCAATACCGTTAATTACATATTCTGACTTAATGTCAAGCCCGCGATTAAGGTCGTTAAGTACAAGAACGCTTTGAAAACCGCCTTCCGTCGCCGCCCTGATGCCTTTCCATGAATCCTCGAAGACCAGGGTCTCGGAAGGCAAAACGCCAAGCTTTGAAGCGGCAAGCAGAAAAATGTCAGGGGCTGGTTTTTTCCTTAAACCCTCTCCTCCTACAAGAACAGGCACATGAGCATGAAAATGCTGCAGAATTTCTTTCACTATCCAGGAGGGTGTATTTGAGGCGATACAGAAGGGGAGCATTGAAGGTTCTTTTCCGGAGGAAAGCCTGGCAAGCAACTCCGGTACACGTGGAAAAAGAGGGATATCTCCCCGCCTGCAATAACCCTCATATATCTTACGCTGAGAAGAAGTTGCCCGATCAGCGTCTACGCTCTTGAGATCGTGTCTGCGGATTTCACCTTCAAGCCCCTCACCAAGGGAAGACCAATAAAGCCAGTAATCCTCAGGTGTAATTGAATGGTTCCATGGTACCAGGGCAGTATTCCAGGATTTTCTAAAAAAAGGTTCACTGTCAACCAGAACTCCGTCAAAATCGAAAAGTACAGCTCCGCAGTTACTCCATGCTTCAGCCAGATTATCAAATCTTGCCATTATTCACAATACCGTTCCTTTCACCTTGGACTTGAGTGAATCTGGTTACATAATACAAAATCCGACAGCCCGGAGGCCACTGCAAGATAAAATCTCTTGTTTGTTAGAGAGCAAACAGCACAAATTCATGATAAGATAACAGGATCACAGGGGGTTGAATTGTTTAAGAATTTCTTAGAAGTCAGACAGGCGGCAAAAAGCATTTCCGATGCAAGGGTGGCCGTTCCGATGGGGCATGACCCTGCCTCTCTGCAAGCCCTGATTACCGCTGTGGAGGAGGATCTGGCTTCGGTTGTTATTTTCGGTCCACTGGCGGGAGTGAATGATACCCTTTCGACTCTGGGGATGAATCTTCCATCAGGAATAGAAATTGTGGATACGGATGATCCGGAGAAAGCAGCTGCGGATGCTGTAAGTATGGTAAGATCAGGAGAAGCTTCGATCCTCATGAAGGGAATGCTGAAAACTTCGATATTTCAGAAAGCCATACTTGAACGCGAAACAGGGCTGCGTACCGGCCGGGTTTTAAGTCATGTAGCTGTTGTAAGCGTGCCAGACATGGGCAGGTTGATCATAATCACCGACGGAGGAATGAATATAAGGCCTGAGGCTGACACATTCGTACAGATAGCACTTAATGCTTCCGACGTGATAATGAAACTGGGTGCGGAGAAACCCCTTGTAGCGCTGCTTGCCGCGATAGAAACAGAAAATCCAAAAATGCCCGAGACAATACATTTCTCCGGAATAGCAGACAGAGGTATCCCCGGACTGGAAGTTCTCGGCCCGGTAGCAGTTGACGGAGCTCTGGACCCCGAGTCGGCGGCAGTGAAGAACATTTCGGGTCCGGTTGCCGGAAAAGCGAATATACTGGTTACGCCTGACATCGCATCCGGGAATATTCTCGCGAAAGGATTGATGTATATGGCTGGAGCTGAGATAGGAGGGCTGATCATGGGAGCGGCTGCTCCGGTGGTAATGCTGTCGCGCTCTGATAAACCACTGACAAAACTGAATTCTCTTGCTCTTGGAGTGGTAGTTTCCGGGGGACGCAATGTCTGAAGAAGGAAGATTGATTCTGGCGATCAATCCGGGAGGAACTTCTACAAAATTAGGTCTCTTCCGAGAAACAGAGCAGCTTTTTGAAAAAAACATTCGGCACCTGCCGGAAGAGTTGGGACTATTTGAAACTACATTCGATCAACATGAATTCAGAAAAGAAATTATCCTGAATATCCTTACAGAAGCGGGATATAACATTTCAGATCTTACGGCTGTTGTGGGAAGAGGCGGAGCGTTCAAACCACTGAAAAGCGGAACCTACAGAGTAAACAGAAAGCTTGTTGATGATATACGGGAAGGAACAACTTTACAGGCTGACCACCCTTCGAATCTTGGAGCCCTTCTTGCTTTCAGCATTGCGGAAACATCAAATCTGGCTGCTTTTATTGTTGATCCTGTGTGCGTTGATGAAATGATTGACGAGGCAAGACTATCGGGCCTTCCATGCCTTCCAAGGATCAGCCTGAGTCACGCTCTCAATATCCGTATGGTTGCGTACAAGGCAGCCGAAAAGCTTGAGAAAAATCTTGATGAAGTAAATCTTGTTGTGCTGCACCTGGGAAGCGGGATATCGGTAAATGCCCTGAGAAAAGGTCGAATGATTGATACCAGCCAGGCAAATGACGGAGGACCGTTCAGCCCTCAGAGAGTGGGGGCGCTTCCAACGACAGGACTTGCTCGATTATGTCTTTCAGGAGACTATAGCTGGAAAGACATGAAAAGAATGCTCCTGAAAGAAGGGGGTCTTTATGCCTATACGGGAACCGACCATGTCGGAGAAGCGGTGGAAAGAGCAGAAGAAGGGGATAAAATCGCAGAACTGGCCCTCAGGGCGATGGCTTATCAGATAATCAAGGAAGGCGGCGCGATGGCAGCTGCTCTTCATGGAGATGTTGACGCTGTTGTAATTACAGGAGGAATTGCGCATAACACCTGGATGACGGACAGGCTGACGGAAGGGCTGGGGTTCCTTGGAGATATAATTATCTTCCCTGGTGAAGAAGAGCTGGAAGCTCTTGTCAGAGGAGTGCTGAGGGTACTGAATTCAGTTGAGGAAGAAAAGACTTACGACTAATTTCAGAAAGGTGTCATATGAGAAAGAAACTCAATACGATTGTAGATGGAACTCTCCTTCTCTCAGGAAACGAAGCCATTGCAAGAGGGGCCTGGGAGTCCGGCGTGCATTTCGCGTCAGCATACCCCGGGACACCTTCTACTGAAATACTTGAAACAATAGGAGAAGAATACGACGAGATTGATGCTCAATGGGCTCCTAATGAAAAAGTCAGCCTGGAGGTTATTGCGGGAGCGTCGTTCGCTGGAGCAAGGGTGTTATCTGCAATGAAGCATGTAGGGCTGAATGTAGCTGCCGATCCTCTTTTCACGCTCAGCTATATAGGGGCAACAGGAGGGATGGTCATAATATCCGCGGATGATCCGGGTATGCATTCCAGCCAGAACGAACAGGACAACCGTCTTATGGCGAGGGCGGCAAAAGTAGTCTGCCTTGAACCTTCCGATAGCCAGGAAGCCAAGGACATGGTCGGAGAGGCTCTCTCGATATCCGAGGATTTCGACACCCCGGTTCTCATAAGAGTCACCACCAGGATCTGCCACTCAAAGAGTATCGTGAAGGTTGGCCCCCGACGCGAAGTTCCCATAAAGGGGTATGTAGCTGATATAGCGAAAAGAGTCCCTATCCCCTCAAATGCGAGAAAAATGCATTCAAGAGTTGTTAAAAGACTCAAAGACCTTTCCGCCTGGGGCTCCGAAAGCTCTCTCAACTGGATTGAGGACGGAGACCGCTCTGTCGGCATCATCACAAGCGGAATCTCGTACCAGTACGTCAAAGAGGTTTGTCCAGAAGCGTGCATCTTAAAGATAGGTATGTCCAACCCCTTGCCCTGGAACCTGATAGAAAGATTTATCGGCATGGTCGACAAAGTGATCTTTGTAGAGGAAGGAGAACCATTCCTTGAAGAAAGAGTCCGTTCGAAATTCCTCATTCCCGCAATAGGCAAGGATATTATTTCAAATGAGGGAGAACTGAATCCGGAGCTGGTCAGAAAAGCTCTCCATCCGGGGACGACAAAGGCAGTCACGTACTACGAAACAAAACTTCCCGCCAGACCTCCGGCACTCTGCCCGGGCTGCCCCCACAGAGGCGCTTTCTACTGTCTGAGCAAGCTGAATGGTAGTTCCACGGGGGATATAGGCTGCTATACTCTGGGGCTCATGGCACCTTTCAATGCGCTTGAGACAACTGTCTGCATGGGTGCATCCATTGGAGTACTGAGCGGGATTGAAAAAGCGGTCGGCAGAGAAGGAATGGGGAAGCTTGTTGCCGCAATAGGAGAATCGACTTTTGTACATTCAGGAATAACCGGACTCATTGACATGGTCTACAATGGGAATACCGGTACGGTAATGATTATGGACAACAGCCTTACTGCAATGACCGGTGGACAGGAAAACCCCACTACAGGGAAAAACCTGAGGGGAGAACCCGCGCCTGTGCTTGATCTGGTCAAGATAGTTGAAGCCTGCGGAGTGAAGCATGTCAGGGTTATCGACCCTCATGATCTCGCCGGGATGGAGAAAGTCTTCAGGGAGGAGTTCGAAAGAGACGAACTTTCAGTAATCATCACAAGGCGTCCATGCGTTATGTGCTACAGACCGGTGAAGAAGAGTGTTGCTCTGCTTGATCCCGAGAAATGCATAGGGTGTAAACTCTGCATGAAACTCGGGTGTCCTGCTATAAGCTGGGAAGAGGAGAAACCGGAGATAAGCAAGCTTCTCTGCTGGCCTAATTGCGACCTTTGCGTTCAGGTCTGTCCTGTTGATGCTATCTCGAAGGACATGGAGGGATTGGAATGAAACCCGTAACAAATGTGATCATATGCGGCACAGGAGGACAGGGAATTCTGCTTGCCAGCGAGATCCTGTGCGAAGCGGCCAGACTGGCGGATAATGATGTCAAGAAGAGCGAAGTTCACGGGATGGCCCAGAGGGGTGGAAGTGTTTCCAGTCATGTCAGATTCGGAGAAAAAGTGTACAGCCCGCTGGTAGAAAAAGGCACTGCTGATATTATCCTTTCAATGGAGAAGATGGAGGCTCTGAGATGGGCACCCTTCCTGAGACCTGCAGGAACCCTGTTATCATGTGATCTCAAAATTACCCCGATGACCGTTAATACCGGCCACGCTGTGTATCCCGATGTGATATCCATGATGCAGGAGCAGGATATACAATGCAGGATGATCCCGGCGTTAGAGATAGCTGAGGAACTCGGTAACCTCAGGGTAATCAACGTGGTACTGATGGGAGCAGCATCACCCTTTATTCCAATCAAAGAGGATTACTGGTACAGGGCTGTAGAGGATAGAGTTCCGGTAAAAGCTCTGGACATTAACATAGAGGCGTTCAGAAAAGGAAGAAGCCTGATAAAATAGAATGATAACAGATGTATTGACTCTGGGCCAGAACCCGGCAGCATGAAGGTTTTATTCCTGGTTCATGATTCCATAACGATACCTCTGGGAATAGGTTACCTTGCATCTATCGCCAGCGGACTCGATCATGAAATAAGTGCTCTTTCATTGAACATGAAAAATCTTGCAGCTATTGTGCGAGAAGAGAAGCCGGATATCCTGGCATTTGGAACCACCACAGGATTCCACAGGAAATACGGCGAAGTCGTGAAAAGGCTTAAAGAAACAACAGGAGTTCTCACGATAATGGGAGGAGCTCATCCAACGTTCTTCCCCGAGGTGCTGTTCGAGAACCCATGGCTTGATTACGCCATGCGTGGTGAAGCCGAGACAGCGTTTCCACAGTTTCTGGAAGCGCTGGATGGAAGAAGATCACTCAGAGAGGTCGGCAATCTTCTCTATCGGGAGAACGGACAGGTACTTGAAAATCAAATCCTTCCATTGGTTGAAGACCTCGACACAATCCCGTTTCCATGTAGAAATTTGCTTCCCGGAGCGAACAGAAAGGCGGTATTCTGCATAACCGGCCGAGGATGCCCTTACGATTGCAGTTACTGTTTCAATCATAGTTTCAGACAGATGTACAGCGGTCTCGGAAAGTATTGCAGACGAAGATCAGTCGTAAATGTTATCGATGAACTGAAAGAGCTGAAGGGAGAAAACACCGAACTCCAGATGATAATTTTTCAGGATGACATCTTCATTCTTGATCATGACTGGGTCAGGGAATTCTGCAGGAAATACAGTATTGAGATCGCTCTCCCGTTTCACTGTCATCTCAGGGCCAATCTGGTTACAGATGAGATTATGGGACTGCTGGCTGAAGCGGGGTGCATCAGCGTAAAAATGGCGCTGGAAACAGCCAGCCCCCGCCTGAGAAAGGAAGTGCTTAATCGAGATCTCAGCACAGAGGAGCTTAAGAATGCCTGCCGGGCCGTTAAGGAAAGCGGCATCATGCTGGTAACTCAGAATATTCTCGGGATACCCACCGGTACACTTGAGGATGATCTGGACACTCTCAGACTGAACTATGAAATACGACCGGATTTTGCTTTCGCGACACTGATGCAACCTTACCCACGTACAAAAATCTGTGAATTCAGCATTGAACAGGGGCTTTTGAGTGATGAAGCCTTTATTCCTGATTCGTTTTTTGATGATTGCATTCTGAAACTTCCTGATAACGATAGAAGGAAGCGGCTGCGTCAGCTGTTCGCGCTCAGTATAGAATTCAAACCGATGCGGTACATGTTGAAAACACTGATAAGACTACCTCTTGATTGTATGTATGGATTACTGGACAAATTATGGAAGGGTTACTGTATCAAACAGAGAGAATTTCCCTACAAGCTCTCATTCAGAGAATATGTGTCCAGCATGCTGACCTATTTCAGAAGCAGGTATTATTAAGCGGGCTACAATCCTATGTCTTCAGCGATACCTTTCATCGCGTCAAGCGCAAGAGAGACAAAAATATCAAGGTCGTATCCCGCTTTTGAGCATTCCCTGATTGTATCTCTTGGAACAGATCTGGCAAAGGCAGACATGCTCATCCGTTTAAGAACAGATTTCGGTTTGACGGAAGCCAGTTTCCTGTCGGGGTATACAAGAGCAACAGCGACTATAAGCCCTGTGATAGATTCTCCCGCCGCTAGAAGATAGTCGAAATCAGATTCTCTTTCTATACCTGTATGCTCGGCGTTGTGAGACTGAATGGCATGGATCGATTCGAAAGGGAGGTAATCAGCCAGGATCTCCGCTGCGATCATACCGTGCTTTTCCGGATCGTCTGAAGTGAGTTCGTAATCAATATCATGAAGGAGACCGGTTATCCCCCAGAGATCGGGATCGTCTCCTCTGTCTTCTGCCACTGCGCGAAGGACGGCCTCAGAGGCAAGGCAGTGGCGAATGAGATTGACGTTTCCCAGATTATTGTTAAGAAGGTTCAGCGCATCTGTTCTGTTAATAAGAATATTCACTTCTCCATTTTCCCCCTGGCGTAAGTAATTCACTGTGGCTGCCATTTTCAATAGTTCTGAAGGCTCTGCCCATGTACGAAATCACGTCGGATGGAATTAAAGATCGCTCTGAAAAGCGCTCAACAGCAATATCAGCCGACAGGCCGTGTACATACGCGCCAAGCATGGCTGCTTCAAAAGGTTTCAGTCCCTGTGCCATGAGTGAGGATGTTATACCGGTAAGAACGTCACCGCTCCCTCCTGTCGCCAGACCGCTGTTCCCGGTTGGAATCAGACAGCATTCCCCATCAGGACTGAAAACCATGGAAGGCTTCCCCTTGAGGAGTACAGTGGCTCCAGAAGAAGCAGATAGCTTTGCGGCAGCTTTGGATCTGCTGCCGATATTCGACGCGTTGCATTTTACCATTCTGGATAGTTCTCCGGGATGCGGCGTTAACAGTAGAGGTCCTTTGTATTCAATGAGCTGACTAACAGGATCATTCAGGACATTCAGAGCGTCAGCATCAAGCACAAGAGGAACTTTCCAGTTCTGCAGTATATAGGAAACCAGTTTCGTAGTAGCAGGATTGTTTCCCATCCCCGGGCCTATGGCGATGGCGTCAAACTCGTTATCCTTCGGCAGGCCAGCGGGGTCTCCCGGAAGGAAGTAGGAACTGAGAACCTCGGGAATTCTACCGGAAATAGAAGGATGGGCCGGAAGAGGAACAGATAGAAAAACAAGCCCTGCGCCGGATCTGAGAGCTCCCAGAGACATAAGCTGAGGAGCTCCCGGCATACTCTCGGAGCCACCGATGAGCAGAAGCCTGCCAAAAGTTCCCTTATGAGCGTCTGCGGGTCGATCAGGCAGAAGAGCGAAAGCGTCACTCAGCCCTAAAACCATCTGCTTCTTATTGTGATCGATATCTATTCCGATGTCGGATACCAGAAGATTTCCTGTATAGCCGCATCCCGGCGGGAAAAGCAATCCCGCTTTTGGTGCTGCGAAAGTCACTGTAGCGTCCGCTCGCGGAGTATGAGGATCAACGCTGCCGGTTTTGCCGTTAACACCTGTAGGGGTATCAATTGCCAGTATTTCGCAATGAGAATGTCTAATGATGTCAGTACATTCAGCAAATACGCCTTTCAGCTCACCACAGAAGCCTGTGCCAAGGAGGGAATCAACTACCAGGGCGGGAGAATCAGGCAGGTCCTTCAGTTTCTGCGGAGAAAGAACTTTCCCTCCGGATTGAACAAATCGGCCAAGATTTGACTGGCAATCATGAGAAAGACTCTTCCCCGATGTGGTCGCGAGAACAGCGCAGACGTCATAGCCCCTGTTCTTCATCTGCCGGGCAAGAACAAGTCCGTCACCTCCGTTGTTTCCAGGACCGCACCAGACCTGGACATACCCCTGGTCCGGTTGAGTCATAGCCATCGCGACGGTAGAGGCAGCCGTACCTGCCCTTTCCATCAGAACATCGCCAGGAGTACCTGCTTTAACAGCCCTGGCATCAAATTTCGCCATTTCGATTGGTGTGACCCAGTATCTCATCCCGATTCTCCATCCCCCGTAAGCACAATTATCGCTGCTGCGGTAGTAATTGTCTTTGAAACACTGACAAGTACTCTCCGCCCCTTAAGCAATCCGTATGATACTCCAGATACTTCCGGCCTCAGAGAAGCTTCTGTTTCATGAGGCAGTGAAAAATCATGCCAGCGGATCCCTCCTGAAATGCCGGTCCCCAGGGCTTTAAAAAAAGCTTCCTTTGCGGCGAAACGTGTTGCAAGAAAACCGTAATCGGTATGGAAAAGAAGCTCATCCGATGTAAATATACGGTGCAGAAATCTCTCTCCGCTTCGCTGAACAGCTTTCTCTATTCTGCTGATACTAACAATATCAATGCCCTGTGCTGTATTAGAATTAGAACTCATAGTGCGTTCTCCCTGAACCAGAAAGTGAACCTCATGATTATAACAGCATGGATCTGTTTGAGTCAGGTTCAGCACAGCGCTTCAAGTATTGTGCCTGACCATCTTGAGAATGCGTTACATGACAGAGGGGAACAGGAGGAAGGCTCTTCGCGAAGGACGGCGAAAGCAGCCCTTCCAACCATAACAGCGTTATCCATGGTATACTTTTTTTCGGGCAGGAAGAGAGCAATTCCCCGCTTTTCACACTCTTTTCTCAATCGAGATCTGAGCAGACTGTTAGCAGTAACACCACCTGCCGCAAGTATACTTACCGCACCGGAACGATCCGTCTGAAAAAGCAGTTTCGAAACAAGGATATCCACAACGACTTTCTGAAAAGAGGCAGCAAGATCCGCAAGATCAGCGCCGCTTTCCCATTGCAATCTTACAGCTGTCTTGAGACCGCTGAAACTGAACTCGGGAAGAGCCGGGTCTGACAGAGGAGAAGGCAGCGAGATATTACCAGGGTTCCCGCCGATTGCAGCCTTTTCAAGAGCTTCACCACCAGGATATCCCAGACCCGCAAGTTTAGCTGTCTTGTCAAAAGCTTCTCCTGCTGCATCGTCTCTTGTTGTACCGAGAAGAACTGCCCGGTTCCAGGACTCCATATTGAAAAGGCAGGTGTGCCCACCGGAAACCAGGAGGGCAACTGCTGGAAAGTTCACTGAATCCGGTCCAGTGTAATGAGTATGAAGATGAGCTGAGAGATGATTAATTCCGAGAAAACGCTTTCCGGATGCGAAGGCAGCGGCTTTAGTCCAGGATAGTCCTACAAGAAGTGAGCCCACAAGGCCCGGTCCCGCTGTTGCCGCGAAAGCATCGATTTCCCGGAGATGGCTTATTCCGGATTCTGAAAGCACTTCCCTCACAAGATCCGGAAGTATCTCAATATGCTGTCTGGAAGCGAGTTCAGGGACAACACCGCCATGCTTCGAATGAATACTCTGGCTGTATATTCTCTCCGCGATTACACTGCTGTCTTCAAGCAATGCAACCGCGGAATCGTCACACGATGTCTCTACTGCAAGGATTCGCAAGGATTCTAATCCGTTTCAGGTAGAATCTTTACGATGATTTCGGAGCGAATGTCTCCATATATTTTCACTGAAACGGGAAATTCACCCGTTTTCTTTATATGATCAGTAAGAAGAACGTGTTCAGCGTCTATATCAAATCCGGATTCGTTAAGAACGGACGATATCTGCTTCTCATTGATGCTTCCATAAAGATGTCCGCTGTCATCAGCAGCAGAAGCGATTTCAATGACGAATCCTTTAAGCTTCTCAGCGAGCTGCTCCGATTGATTGATGGTTTCTGCCTGTTCCTCCAGAGCTTTGGCGCGATAGAGCAGGGCGGATTTCACAGCAGAAGGAGTCGCAATTATCGCCAGATTCCTTGGAAACAGATAATTTCTCGCATAACCATTGGCAACATTAACAACTTCACCTCCGATGCCCAGATCTTCAACACTCTTCATTAGAAGTACTTTCATTCCTGTGTTTTCCTTTCCAGATATTTTTTCAGTCGCAGTCTGAAATCAAACCATGTGTCCATTATGCCAACCAGTACAAGAACGCATATCGCCGCAGGGGGAAAAATGATCGCAAGCGGAACAGTCGCCAGAAGCAGCATAGGGAAACTGCGCAGAGCAATCCTGTAGATTCCGAAACCAACCAGGGAATACGGCAGAATCATGAATATAGAGATGTTTACAGCTGCCTGCTGAATGTATGGTGGAAACGATCCGCCGGTAAGATTAACGGAAAGAGCAGCTATCAGTATCCATGCGGGTAACAGACCAAGCCGGATTTCCATTCCCTGAGTGATGATCTTGAATGGATATTTCCTGCGTTGATTTGCTGACCGGACCGCTACTGCAGCTGCGACAGTACCGGTAACAGCCCATATAGCCAGTAGAGATGGCAGGATGTACAGGAAAATATTCAGTATTGTCGCTATCTCGGAAGTGTTTAAACCAGCTGATCTGTAGATGCGTGACAGCGCTTCCATATTTTCTTGAGATAAAAGCGATTGATCGGGCATCAGAATCGTCCCGAAAATGGATGCTATGGCTGCTGCCCCCGAAGCATACATGGTTGAGAATTCAAAACTTCTTCCTGACCTGATTCCAGCGGCAAGTAAACCTGAACCGGTTGCAGTTATCAATGCTCCTGCAAAATCCGATATCAGGTATACGCCGACAAGAGTAACAACCGCCATAGGTAATGCTATCCGAGAATTAGAAAGCGAGAGCATCATTGTCATAATGGTCATTCCCACAAAAGGTATACCCATTAGAATCAATATAATGCCCAGTGCTATGATCCCGAATAAGCCTGATCCTGTCCTCTTTAAAGTCTGTTCCATTTTTCTGAGCCTGCAGGACCCTATCTGTAGTGTTCCCTCACGTAGGGAAGCAAGGCAAAGAATCTTGCCACCTTGATGGCATTCGCGATTCTTCTCTGGTGTTTCGCACAGTTACCAGTGACTCTTCTGGCGATGATTTTCCCTCTGTCGGAGATGTGTCTCTGGAGCATCTTATCGTTCTTGTATGATATTTCCAGTTGAGGATTTCCGCAAAAACGACACTTCTTTTTACGTCCGAATTTGCTGCTCTTTTTCTTCATTCTTTTTTTTGTGACCAAATCAGTTCCTCCTGCTGGTTTTTATGATCTGGCTCCCAGCGACTCAACGCTGGATGCTTTTACTATCATCCTGTGATGTAATCCCTTTGATCTGTCTTCGTACGATCTGCTGACAAGACTGCCCTCAACAAGAACCAGAGAACCACTCTCTATCCGCCTGTCTATTTCTTCTGCCAGGTTACCCCAGGCCTCAACTGAGAGAATAGAAAGAGTCTTCCGTGCGTCTGTGGTTCCGGAAGCAGAAGTTACCGTATTCTCAACTTCAAACCTGATCACAAAGATATTGTATCTGGAAAGAGAAAGTTTTTCAATACGTTTCACCATGCCTGTGAAAATGATGTAATTAAGCTCAGGCATTTCGTGAGGTACAGTCATGATAACTAGAACGGAATATCGTCATCCGGAGCCATAGGAATAGACTCGGAGAGTTCATTTTCCTCTGAAGAATCCTTCTTGTTCTGTTCCTGCGGATGGTCCTGATATGAGGAATCCTGACCCCTGCGTTCAAGGAATTGAATCCTTCTGGCATTTATCTCCAGTCTGCTCCTCTGGTTTCCGTCTCTGTCTTCCCATGAATTGTAGACAAGTTCGCCCTCCACCATAACAGGAGAGCCCTTCCGACAGAATTCGCCGACAAGCTCAGCGGTCTTTCGCCAGGCAATGATGTTTACATAGCAGGTTTTTTCCTGCCACTCGCCGTTCCTGTCACGGTAACGCTGGTTATTGGCGATAGACATCTTCGCGAGATGTGTTCCATTTTCAAGAATTCTTGCGTCAGGGTCTCTGACCAGGTTTCCGGAGATGATAACCTTATTGATATTAGGCATCCGAAGATCCATTGTTGACATCCACCTCCTCGTCAATATTGTCGAAGTCGTTAAATGAATCGACAGAAATCACTCCACCATCATCCGAGCGAAGCGTTGCATATCTGATACAACCTTCGTGAATTCTAAGAAGTTTGTCGATTAAACCAATTATGTCAGATTCTCCATACCACTTAATGAAATGGTAGATTCCCTCGGTCTGCTTTTTGATAGGATATGCGAACATTCGCCGACCCCATTTGTCAGAACCTTTGTACTCGCCTTTATTCCCTTTGATGATCTCAACAACACGATCGTGCTCTTTTTCAAGATCAGCTTCTGAAATACTGGCACTCCAGATTACAACAGTTTCATAGTCTCGCAAACCAGAAACTCCTTCCAGGTACGGGTTAAGCGCAAAGCATAACCGACCGGAAGGAGAAACAGAACCTGTTGTTTTTCTATCGCTTCCGGTCCGGTAGCCTGCGCTACTACGGGCTGCGCAAATGACGCACAGCAAACGACAGGGCAATAATCAGACAATTAAGGTCAAAGGTCAAGGGCAGAAGACGGTTGAACGGCTAGTCCGTATATAGTTTCCGGCTGCTGAAAACAGGATTGGAGGTAACGTTTATCCCGAGATTTCTTAAACCGTTTCCATCTCCCGGAGAGGGCATGTGAGTAAGATGGGCTTCACAGCCTCTGAGTTCGATAAGCTTTCTCATAGCGCTTGCCGCTGCTTCAGAAGTCGCCGAACTTACGCTCAGGGCGATAAGGACTTCCTCAAGGTCTAGATTAAGGGTAGAAAATTCCATTACCTTTTTAAGCTCTCGAATGGAATCGATTGTTTCCGGAGAGAGAAGATGAACTTTCTTGCTGATCCCTGCAAGTTTTTTGACAGCATTCAGAATAAGAGCACCCGATGCATGCATCAGATCGGAGTTGCTGCCCGTGACAAAACTGCCGTCCTTAAGCAGGATTGCCGCGGCTTTACCATTATCGATGCCTTCCTCGGATTCCTGTAAGCGAATCCTCTCGAGAGCAGGCTCCACAACAGATCTGCAGGAGGGCGACAGATCGAAATTGCGCATCAGCAGCTCCACTCTCTGTACGGTAATCTTATCCGCAAGACCCATTACATATTCACAGCTGTAGCGGAAGTATCTTCTTATGATTTCCTGCTTTGCCGCTTCGCTCACAACATCATCATCCGTTATGCCGAATCCCGCTCTGTTTACTCCCATATCAGTAGGAGAAGCGTAAGGGGATTTATCCCCCGTTATTCTTTCCAGTATGCGCTTTAGCAGAGGAAAGGCCTCAACATCACGATTGTAGTTAATTGCAACCTTTCCGTAAGTCTCAAGATGAAAAGGATCCACAAGATTGACATCCCGCAGATCGGCAGTTGCTGCTTCATAGGCTGTATTGACAGGGTGCTTCAAAGGAAGATTCCAGATAGGAAAGGTTTCGAATTTTGCGTAAGTCGAACGAATCCCGTTTCTGTGATCATGGTATAGCTGCGAAAGACAGGTAGCAAGCTTTCCGCTGCCCGGACCGGGTCCTGTAACAACCACCAGGGGTTTACGGGGTTCAATATAATCGTTTCTTCCATAGCCTTCAGGGCTCACGATAAGATCAATGTCAGTTGGATAGCCCTTTGTGTAGTAATGCCTGAAAACATCTATATCCCGGCGCTTCAAACGATTCTCGAATGAGATCGCAGATGGCTGATTTTCAAATCTTGTTATTACAACACCCCTGAGATTGATTCCTCTGGAGCGAAAGCCGTCAATAAGCATCAGGGCATCGGCATCGTATGTAATGCCGAAGTCTCCTCTGATCTTTCTTTTCTCGATATCTCCGGCGTAGATACAGAGTATGATCTCCGCTCTGTCACGGAGTTTCTCCAGAAGCCGGATCTTAACATTAGGATCGTAACCGGGAAGAACTCTTGAAGCATGATGGTCATACATGAGCTTCCCGCCGAATTCAAGGTAAAGACGGCTGTCAGCGTTTTGCACTCTTGAAAGAATCTCACGCAATTGCTCTTCAAGGTATTTCTCATTGTCAAAACCGATTCTGTAAACCAGGCGAATCCTCCTCAGACAAACAGTCTTTCCATAGACCCCCGATAGATAAGCCTGAAAAATTGAATTGAAAAGAGGCAGAGATAAGGGCGGGTCAATCGACCCGCCCTAAGCTTAAGCGAAAATTATCAGCCTATCTGATAACCATTGCCTGTCTGGTCAGGGTTCCACTCTCGGTGGTAAGGCGAATGAAGTAGACACCGCTGGCAATTTGAGATCCTGGTGTCCACTGTATGAAGTGATTGCCTGATTCAAGCGAGCCGTCAAGAATAGTCTCGACTATGCGGCCTGAGACATCGTATACGGCAAGCTCCACACTGCCTGCACCTGGAATACTGAAACCGATGGAAGCGCTTACGGTAATCGGATTGGGAACAGGCCGTTCAAACGTGAAGACATCAGCATCGCCTGATGATTCATCCACTCCGGTACCGATGATGATATAATGAAGATCGTAGTTGTAATCATGAAGGAACGCGCCTATATGAATAGTCCCGCTTGCAGGGACTGTGATGTTAATGATAGCCTGGCCTGATGAATTGGTTATACCTTCTTCGTAGCAGGTCATACCCGTGCCGTAATTGTCAACACCGTCAGTAATTGTAACGTTTGCTCCTTCAACAGGGGAAGAACCGTCGGTAACTGTAATGGTTATATCCTGATTTCCGGGGAAAAGGCTGCCGGGAGCAGAGATTAAAAGCGCACCGGGCTCTCCCTCTGTGTCAAATGTCCAGATATCCATGGCCGGATCGCCGAACCAAAGGTACATTTGAGCGTTGTCAACGCCTAACGAACCATGGTTGATGACGATGTAAACCGCGCCGGCATTGATCGCGTCACTTACGCGAAATAAACCGGTATCGTAAAGAGCGATATAGATCTGTTTGATGTAATCATGGTTTGGAATAGTCCAGGATGGACAGGTCGAAGCGACATTCCCGCTTGCTCCGTGTTCCGCCCACTGCCATGATTCCGCAAGACAGGCACCAGCGTTCTGATATTCTCCGCAGTTGCATGCTATGATAAAAGCGGGAGGCATGAATGTGTTTGTCAGTGCATCGATATCGGAGGCGTCCCATTGTATAGGAGCTGACCATGTCCAGGATGTTTCGCTGCCATGGCCTCTGTATGTAACGGTTCCGATTCCGTTGTTAATAGCTGTCGAAACATCTGCATTAGTCCCGCCTTCAGGCGGATATACCTTTGTGAAAGTTAAATCACAGAGGCTGTAGGGATATGCAGCTATCTCGTTGCAGCACTGGGTGTATTTGCCGGGATAATCCTGTCCGTGCGCTGCAAGGACGGCCTCGCTTGGAATGATGTCGGTAGTTCTGGAATCATCAAAACTGTAATTCATGTAACCATTTATGATTTTTGTAACCTGTGTTGTGATCTGAGCTTCGTCACCGGTGATTCTGCCGACACCGATTTCAGGGAAGTTATCACTTCCGGTGAAACACGCGTACCAGTAGTCACCGAGGTGACCGCTCCAGTTGTACGAAGGCATCTCGGCATGAGTACCTACGATACAGGCGAATTTCATTACGCCGGTATCATAATTGTCAATAATCGCGGACTTGATCAGATCCGGATTGGAAGGGCTGGCTAAAGTTTCCACCCTGACACGAAGGCCGAGATAATGATGAGTCTCGAAGAGATCGGACACCCAGTCCACGTTTTCCTCCGTGCAGACGAAGACGTATTCAACGCCGTCATCGCGTCCGCTGTCGAGAGGAGATGCCGCGTTCTCGAAGGTGCTCCAGTTGATTATGCTTTTTTCCATCATTGGAATCATGGAAGGGTTGACCGGATTGGCCAGTTCGCCCGGAGTTCCAGCAAAATCTACCCTGATGGTGATGCTCTGGACTACTTCAAGTTCACCCGAGCTCGGGTTGAAACGGAAAGGATTGATGACAAGCCTCGCGACAGAAAGACCTGACCAAATGCTTTCATTATCGATACCGGCGTAGGAAGCAGGGAATATCTCGCTGCCGCTGTAGAACTCCTCGTTCATTCTGAACGCGACCAGATCATGAGGCATATCGACTTCAGGCATCTGTCTGGGGAGAATCTCGATGTTATGGTACAATGTTGAGGAAACGTCCAGAACAGTAACAACCGCTTCAGTTCCGAACGGAAGAGCGAACAGTCTCGGTACCGAGGGAAGATCGGGCAGACCAATATCACCCTGAGAATAGCATTCGGGCAGGCTGACGCAATTCCATGATCTTCCTCCTGCGGGATAGTCATACAGCCGGAATCCTGGAATGGATATCTCGGCTATCATGTGGGTCGGGGTCGATTCGAGAACGTTAACTTCCGGAAGATCACCGGTCGATCCGTAGAAAGACTGCCAGCTGCCGATGCCCCCCTGACCAGATGTCAGGGCGACTGCGGCAATCAGTAAGAGAACCGGAAAAGAAGTTTTCATACGTTAATTTCTCCTTTGTTTGGATTGCAGATGAAATGAAAACGAACTATACAACAAGACAGCATAAACTTAACAGCGTTCATCACATAAGGTCAAGTACCCGCTAATTTTCGGAAGGAGAAAGAAATCACCTGACTAACACAGCCTGTCTCGAAAGAGTTCCCCCTTCAGTGGTCAGCCTGATGAAGTAAATTCCGCCCAGCCCGGAGCCCATGTCCAGGATGTAACGCTGCCGATGCCCCCTGACCAGATGTCAGGGCGACTGCGGCAATCAGTAAGAGAACCGGAAAAGA
>CBDVBK010000018.1:0-51543 GCA_965372215.1 uncultured bacterium
GCTTGCCCGGATCGGTATCAGTTATCGGCCGATGACGGGGTCGGACGCCACTTGCCCCCTGTCCCGTCCGCTATCCCGTTGAATGCCTTGCTTTTCTGCTGCGATATCTTGATAAATATTTTGTAGTAAACTGCAAGTTACCGCTAGGACAGGTCTCAACACAGACTCCACACCCCACACAGTTTATAGATCTTACCGGCTCACCGGCCTTTGCCTTGCTCATGATGTCAATCGACATTTTACATACGTCATTACATAATCCGCAGCCATTGCATTTTGTAAGTCCGGTGGTGATCTGCTGCCCCGCGATTCTCCCAATAACACCAAGCAGAGTACCAGCAGGACAATAATAACAATAAGATCTTGCCCCGATAAACAGCATGAAAAATATCATCAGGTATAATTCAAAAACCAGATATTTAGTCCTTTCGATATTTATTAATATCCTCACGGGAACAATCGCAGTCCCGGTCAGGAAAAATATTCCCCATGCAATCATCAGGGCCAGACAGACAACAATCATGAAAATTTGAAATACAAAGAGGATTTTCCGCATCCAGGGATGGACCACCTTGGATCGAGGACGTTTTTTATTATGAGGGATTAAGGGCAATGCTTCGCCAAATGCCTCTGCATGAGCGCCTACAAACGTACACAGCATACTGCAATGCCAGCGTCTTCCTAAGAATATTGTCCCGATAAGTACAATCAATTGGTATATGTAAAATACCCAGAGTGTAATAACAACGCCGTTCCAGTCCAGAATTTTAGTCAGGGAAACAGTCAGGTGAGCACCTGTTATCGGTGCTTGAAATGGCAGAGATGCCCAGGGAAATGGCATCAAAGCAACATAGAATTCTGTAAATCGCAGTATGAATGGCAGGATCAGGTATAAGAACAAGAACGAAATGGAGAAACTGGCAAAACTGATCAGCCTGAATTTGGATATCTTACCTCTTGAGACTTTAACATATTTGATAGTTAAATAAAACCCGATAATCGTGGTTATTGATCGAATCCCATTCTCAAAAACAATAAAGATCCACTCAATTATTCCTTTTAGTTCCGGGCTTGCGTTTTTCCGTACGACGCCCATTAAGAATCCTGCTATTAAACCTGATATGATAAAAAAGTAAATAGTATATCGCAGTAATTTGATATAGCGCTGTGCTTCTGCCTGTTTATCCATTTAATCCATTCGGGGTCGGACGTCACTTGCGACACTTACACAATGTGTAATATAGAATAAATTCCATTAATTATAAGCATACTGTCCCCGAAACAAAACGAAGAACATTGACCGGACATGATTGCCGTTAGTATTATAAGTTAAGGAAGGAGATTCGATATTGCAGATGGAAAATAACAACTTTTTCCGGGGTAGTCAGGAGAATTAACATGATCAAGTGCTTGGTGCCCATCCTTCTGGTTGGAATCTGTGCAGCTAATGTCGATATGGCTCCTCTGCGCTTCATGGAAAATGACTATCTCTATGTGAGCTGGATAGATTACTCTGGCGATGCAAGGGTTGCAAGGTATGAGGGAACCACCCCTGTCGCTGAGGCGACATTCTACGATCGAGCAATGGCCTCTGTGGCCATCTGCATGGATGATACTGACACACCGAACGTAATGCTGATCACATCTCTGGATGATACCTTCTGTACCGACACTCTCTACTCTCTGTGGTTTCTCCTTCTTGATGTGCAGGATCAGGTGCCGTTCGAGCGGATATCCCCGGAGTACGGGCAGTACGGTCTCATCAGGCATCATCATCCTCTGTATGACGGTCTAATCGCAAGCTTTCAGTACACTTGTTTAAGCAGCGGAACCGATCTCTACTGGTTCATGCAGGATTACAGCATCAATTCCGGTCAGATAGATCTTGGTTCGCTCCTCTACGAGGATTCACCATATCCACTGGAAGACGCATCGGAACCTTTCTACAACAGGATGGTCGGACCGGTAACCTGCCAGGACAGTCGAGCCATATTTGCCACTGACATGCGTAAGGGCGGCGGCGGGGGCTACCCGGCATTCACAACGCTCATGACCCTCTCGCACAACCCGCCCATAGACCCTGTTTACCTTCTCTGCGATACGCTGTCCTTAACCCCTGATACTCTCCCCTGCGACCCCTGTGTTATGGCCATGGGCAGCTGCACCGACAGAGGACTGCTCCTGTGGGCGGACGAATGGGGTGATGTTTGCTTCTCCAGCTACAACTGTTCCAATCCTGCTCCGATCTCCACTGAAGTCTACTCCTGGAACTCTCCCGGCAACAGCAATCATTGTGCCATGTCATGCAATCCTGAGGACCAGGGTCTGCTTCTGGTCTGGCACAGTTCCGGTGAGATAAGGTGCAGGCACTTCCTGAATACCTGGAATGGTTTCGACCATATTGTTCGCGCCGGCACGGGTGCTGTATCAGAGGGTAACATCGCAGTGTGCAGTGTGGAGGGCGGCTACTGGATCGCCTGGCTGGAAGATGGTTCAGATGCGGAATATCCTGAGCTTGAGTTCGTACCACGGGATTTGATTACTACAATTGACCCTTCTGTTTCCTCTCCGCTTGAATATAATCTCAGATTATTCCCAAATCCCTTCTCGGAAACGCTCAGTATCCTTGTTGAAGGTTTTGAAGGATCAGCAAACCTGCGAATTTATGATCTTGCAGGTCACGTGGTGCACAAATCTTTCTTTTCAGGCAGCAATACGTTCATCTGGAACTCCGCTGATAGACCCTCAGGAACATACATCGTTACCATCAGTTCGGATGGCTTCACTTCATCCAGGAGAGTTGTTCTGATAGACTAGAACAAGATCATGGGGTCGGACTTATCCATGATTTCATCATTTCAGACAAGAAATTCAACCGTATGGGAGACATCGGGATCTTTTCAGTACATTATTGTAGATGATGTACTTACATTGGTCCTATGGTTGCCAATAAGTTAAAATAGGCTGCTCTGACGGTTTCATCTTCATAAAGCGCCAATGATTGCCGATAGTATTCCATGGCGGTCTCGTAGTCCTGTTGTTCTTCCAGCTCGCGGGCCATAGAATAGAGTTCCATGGCTTTGACTATGTCCGCTTCTGAATTCGTCGGCTGATTGGATTCCGCTGAATTCAGCCACTCCAGTGCGGCTTCGAACACCTCATCCCGACCTGCTTGCATACCTTCAATTGTGGGTCTCACCAGTACATCAGGTAGTATACCCACCCTCTGGGTCTCGCTTCCGTCGGGGTTGTAGATTCCAATTCCCGTAAAGAATGTATTCACGCCGCCTGGCAGAGAGACATGTGTAATATTGCCATCCGCTCCCGCGGTGGGGCTGCCGAACACCCGTGCCTGCGGCGCAAGTCTCCAGGCCATAGCAGTGAACTCGGCATTACTGATTGATCCCTCATCAATGAGAACTGCCACTTTACCCTCGTATGAAGAAGAATCACCTCCACCTGCATAAAGAGGTTCTTCCCATATGAAAGTACCAGGATTGCTGTGATCGGGGATGGTTATATGAGTAAATACTGTTTCCTCAGGCAGGATAAAATCAGCCACATCATAAATCACATTATCCCCCGGATAATCCCGCAGATCCAGAATCAATCCGCTCGAATGCCGAAGTTCCTCTTTCATCTCTTCTATATCTTCTTTTGCGAGCATAGCGGCGTAAATATATCCCGTTCCGTCATCAAGAAGGGTGTACGGGCCATCACCAACCGCAGGCTGATTTATCATTTCCCGTTCCAGATCTTCCTTCTCTATCCTGGGCATCGTAACAGCCTGCATGTGATTACCCCTCTGAATGGTGAGAGCAACGGCTTCCGCGTTACCCCTGAGCATTTTGCTACCGAGCATTTCGTAAACCGAATTTTCTGTTGAGCCGTTTCCATAGGGGTACAGCTCTTCTGTCCTTTCAGTAACCGGACGACCGTCAATAGCGACAATCACATCGCCCAGCTCAATTCCGGAGGTAACGGCAGACTCATGGATGTACCTTTCAACGACCCACTGATCTTCCACATACGCAAGCCAGAGTGGAGCGTAGAGGTTACCGTAAAACTCCCGAAGAGCATCGGGTTCATTCCAGATGCTGGCATGGGAATCACCGATGGAAACAATGAGCTTCTGCAGGGCAAGCTGATAGGATAGAGGAGTATCTGCAGCGGTAAACACAGGAATGTAAGTACGGAGTACATCATCCCAGTCTCCATCGATGGCGTAAAGGTACGGGAAGAAGTACTCTATGATACCCCAGTACCTGTACAGAGCCAGCAGCCGAAATCCTGTATCCGGTATGTCCATATCCTCGTATTCACATTCGCTGAAGGTGGAATATGGTGTTCCCCTTACATAGTAGTGATTTCCCTGGTAACGCCCCTCATAGATATTCCAAAGAGCAGCAGTAAGCGAAGAACCTACTTCGGGACCATCTATCCAGCTCAGATCAGGACTCAGACGGATCTCCTCCGGTTCTGGTAAATAGCATTCTGCTGCAACAACCGGTTCAAGGCTGTTTACAAGATCCAGGAGTACCTGCTGCCGCTCGGACTCCGTTGATGCTTCGAGCATCGAGGGTAATATCCGCATAAGGGAATAATCCCAGTTTACATCTCCTCTGCCTATCTGAGGATGGTGGTACTTCAGGAAGGCCCACACCTTTCCCAGCAGCACCAGTGATTCTATCTGAAAATCATCAACTTCTGTGAATTCGAGGCCGGACCCGGAGTCGAACTCATGATCCAGTTGCGCATCGGGTAGAGCACGCTCCAATGCTTGAGAAAGAGGTTCCCCGTCCAGCAGCAGCTCCATGTCATCTACCCATACCGTACCGGGGCCCATTAGATACACCCCGAATTCCAGTGTGTCGCCAAAGATGCTGTTAGCCATTGTTATTTCAAATCGCTGCCAGTCCGTGTCAGACTGCAACTCTTCCAGATACATGTATTCAGTACACGCTGCATCGCCCCGAACATCGTACAGATCAAGGGACAGACCTGTAAAAGTTTTATCCCCCATATCCCTGCTGCGCAGATAACCGCTCAGTGTTATTGATTCACCATGGTAAGCGAAAGGAATATTTTGTGATATATAGCCGTAGTAGCTACCCGGCTCTATATACTCAATCCTGAAGGAGTATTTTCCTTCAAAAACAACCACAGAATCGCTATACCCGGAGTAACCCTGACCTTCAATAACCCAGTTGAGAGGCATCAGGCCATTATCATCCATTACCTCAAAACCCATATTGTCAGGAACAGCACCTGTCAGCGCAACAAGCAAAACTGAAATCACCCATACTGAAGACATGAATCACCTTTCGTAAAGAAAATCAGATTTTACAATAACCTTGATTATTCAGTGAATTATAAAGAGAATCGATCTATTTCTGCAAAAAAGGAAAACTGGAACAGTTATTCGAACAACAATCCCACTCTATTATGGTTCATGCTTCAATAGTAATAAACGGTACTATTTGTCAAGAGTAAAGGTTTGACCCCTATTATAGAGTATGGCCCATTTAAGGAATACATAGAAAGCTGAGATGGCTGAAGCAGTAAGTCCCGGTACTCCTTCAAGAATTCCACCTCTGAAAATGTACGCAGAAACAAAGCGCCATGCAGGCCGAAGGAGAATCTGAAAGATATTCGATCTTCTCCTTTTCTGGTACTCTTCTTCAGCCCATAACCGGCTGTACCGGAGCATTTTCTCCATCTGGTCAATGAGTGAATCGTAGGAGCGGTGTATAACAAAACCTTGTCTGACGGTTCCGATGCTTCCTTTTCTGATAAGCAGGCCTTCATGAATACCTGTATCAGGGAAATGAGCAGATCCTTTTCTGAAAAGCCTCGTATGATACTCTCCTGACCACGGACCGAACCGCAAGAGTTTTCCCATGTAGAGTATCCTGAACGGAAGTTTGAATGCAACATGCTCAGTATTATTTGCAAGGAGAGATTCAAGCTCGTTCGAGAGTTCTGTGTCAAGGCTTTCATCAGCATCAAGAGAAAGCACCCAGTCACCTGAAGCCTGTTCAATAGCCCACTGTTTCTGTTTCGAGTAAGATTCAAACGGATGATAGAAAACTTTTGCTCCGTGCTTTTCTGCAAGGGCAACGGTCGAATCGGTACTTCCGGAGTCAATTACTATCATTTCACTGGCAATCGGTACACTGTTCAGACATCGACCGATATTCTCTTCTTCATTCAGTGTTATGACGACAAGCGACAGATTCATCGTTTCCTTTCCATCAGATACTGAAACAGGATAATAGTCCCGTAATACCTTGCCAGCAACCTTGAGTTGATCAATCTGAAGCCGTATGTTCTCTGTTCTGACATATTTTGAAGGGAAGCGATTGGAAAAGAAGATTATGATTTCGGGATTCACTTTTGTAAAAGATGCTGTCCGGCTCGATTACCCTGTTGTTGAATCGATCAGATCAGCTCTACCCATAGTCGATGAATACATAGTGAATGCCGGTGATTGCACAGATGATACGATTGAGATCATCAGAAATATTAGAGATCCTAAGATACGGATAATCGAAACGAACTGGAATCCCGAGCGTTTTGTGGACGGAATAACCTATGCTGATCAAACGGATATCGCGCTTGATCATTGCAGCTATCCATGGTGCCTGTATCTGCAGGCGGATGAAGTAATTCATGAACAGGATTTTAAAAAAATAGTAAGTGCCATGGAGAAGTATGATTCAAGGGACGATGTTGACGGGCTTCTTTTCCATTACAATCACTTCTGGGGTAACTACGATCGGGTACACAGAGGTCATAACTGGTATGACATGGATATAAGAGCTTTAAAAAATAACAGAAATATAAAAAGCTGGAAGGACGCTCAGAGTTTCAGAAAGAATGGAAAAAAACTCCGTGTAGTGGACTCTGGAGCGTGGATATACCATTATGGCTGGGTTCGTCATCCTGAGGTGATGAGAAAAAAAACGATAGTAATGGACAGTTATTATCATGATGATGAGTGGATGAAGAAAAGACACTCCGATTCAGGCAGGCCATGGGACTACGGTCCTCTTGACAGGGTTCCTGTTTTCAATGGAACTCACCCGGAGGTCATGCGGAATCGAATCAGCGAAAAGGACTGGAACGCGGAAGATTACTCGGATCCGGACAACCCCCCGGATCTTGAACACCTTCGACTTTCATGCAGAATTCACTCAGGTCTGGAAAAGTTTATCGGAAGAAAGATAGGCGGTTACACCAACTGGATTCAGGTTAACACCTGACTTTGGAACGATGGGTCTGCCAATCCTTCATCAACTTCTCCTTTCTCAAGCAGCGCCAGATAATCGAAAAGAAGAGTATTCCGCAGGGGTAACTTCTGATATCCATCAGCAAATGAAGCAGAACTCCGATTCCTGCACCCAGAAGAAAATCCGAATTGAAAAGAATACCGGAAGCCGTCAGAATAAAAACAAACTCAACACCGTGAAACATGGGAAATGTCCAGTTGGACGGTATTCCTCTTGAAATTGAATATGTTTTCTCAAGCTGTTTTTCATTCATGAAGATGCTTTTGAAAAGCGTTCGAGGACTGGAAGGAAGTCCGACGGAGATGAAGTGTGTTACATGATCAACATCAAGAAATCCTCCTAAAAGGAATATTCCCGCTGCGGCGGGAATTCCTGAAGCTGCTCCGGCAATTGAGGCAGCAGCTGTACTTGCTGCAATATGGGTTATCGCTTTCATCTGCCTATCCTAATCCAATGGGTACTGACTGAACAGGAATTATATAGTAGAATATTGTTGATATTAACGGATTATCCATTATGTACACGAAAGGAACATTAATGCCTGTACCATTTCTTGATCTGAAAACCCAGTACAACCAGATAAAGGACCAGATCAAACCGGAGCTTGAAGAAGTACTTGAAACCTGTTACTATGTTCTAGGACCAAAAGTAGCAGCGTTTGAAGAAACATTCGCGAAAATAGCCGGTACAAAACACTGTATTGCCGTATCAAGCGGTACAGCTGCTGTGCATCTCATAATCTGGGCTTCTGATCTGGAACCGGGCAGCGGAATCATAGTTCCTCCAAACACATTCACGGCATCAGCAGAAGGTATAGTACTTGCAGGGCATGTTCCGGTTTTTGTTGATGTTGATAAACAGACATTCAACCTGTCACCTCTGAAGGTTGAGGAGTTTCTTGCTGGATGCTCCAGTACGGGTAGCCCGGTGGATCCGAAAACCGGAGTAAATATAAAGGGTATCCTCGCGGTAGATCTTTATGGACAACCAGCCGATCATCAGGAACTTGAGAAAATCGCAGAGAAGTACGGTCTTCTTCTATTTGAGGATGCATGCCAGAGTGTCGATGCTTCAAGAGCCGGAAGACCGGCAGGAAGTTTTGGAACAGCGGCTGCCTTCAGCTTCTATCCTGGAAAGAACCTGGGAGCATACGGTGAAGGCGGCGCGGTTACAACGGATTCTGATAAGCTTGCAACGAAAATCAGGCAGCTTCGTGATCATGGCTCCACCGAGAAATATCATTACGATTTCATCGGACATAATTACAGAATGTCCGCTTTTCAAGGTGCTGTTCTTGGCGTGAAATCCAGATACATCTCACAATGGAATGATAACAGAATCAAGGCAGCTGCAAGGTATGAAGAACTCCTGCGCGGTCTTCCTGTTGAACTCCCAGGCAGAGAAGATAACGTAAGGCATGTATACCATCTATACGCAATTCATACTCCAGAGCGTGATAATCTGAGAAACCACATGAATGAATGTAGTGTCGCATCCGGACTTCATTATCCTTTCCCGCTGCACACTCAGCAGGCATACGCTTACCTTGGGTATGAAGAGGGAGAATTCCCTGTGTCTGAATACAACAGTTCCAACAACCTTACTCTTCCAATGTTCCCGGATATCAGCACTGAGCAACAGAAACTTGTTGCGGAAGCAGTGAAATCATTCTTCAGAAAGGGCTGATTTGCCATTTAAACCGGGTTTCCGACTCAACAGGCTGTACTTTCTGATACTGCTTCTCAGCGATTTCATCGTGATCGCTGTATCGATACTTCTTGCGGTACTGATTCGTTTTGGCTCAATGAATACTTCCGCAGTTCCTTTTACCGCCATGATCGGAACCTGGATCTTCTTTGCTCTGACCGAATTACTGTTCATGATGGTAGAAAACCTCTATACAGTCCGGACAACAGTAAACAGGATAATGAATATTTTCAGAACTACCAGATTGATTATCATCTCATCCATGCTGTATATAGTAGTACTCTTTCTGATTAATTTTCCATCGCATATCTTTCTGAGCAGCAGGATTTCAGTCCTGCTGCTCATTTGCTTCTGGCTGATATTCAGTATTCTCATGCGAATCAGTGTAATCCCATATATCTTTCCACCCCTTCTGCGAATCTTTCGATTCGGCATCATCTCCATTGTCCTGTTCGGACCGGAAGATATCACAGCCAAAATACGTTCTCTGTTTCTTAAATCACCGGTTTTCCGCAAAATTCTCAAGCTGAGAATTCACAGATCTTCTCTTCCTGATAATCCTGCTGAACGACTGGCGGTATGCAGAGAAATTATGAAGGCAGACAATTCAATTGAATTTGTCATGGTCTTTAAAGATGAGGATTTTGACTTTATAGCCGAGTTCTGTCTTCATGCAAGAACTGCAGGAATCCCATTCTCGATCTACTCAGAGAGAATACCCGAGCTTGGTTATTTTGATCCCTGGATCTCATTTGGAAATTTCGGCGCACTTACGTTCTTTTCTATGGAGTGGTCAAAAACCGCTGAAAAAATCTGTAGACTGACTGATATACTGTTATCAATCGCAGGTCTGATTCTGTTAGCACCGGTCATTATCACCATATCACTGATTGTAGCGCTAACCAGTCCGGGGGGAGTGCTTTTTAAACAGAAGCGAATCGGCAGAAATAGAAAACCATTCACATTCCTCAAATTCAGATCCATGCTGGTCGATGCTGAAAACCGGGAAGAATCCCATAGAGAGTACTTCAGGAGATATGTCAACGGTAATGCTGCGAAGAAAACAAAGGATGGTGAGGTTTTCAAAGAGGTCAGTTCTCATTCTGTAACAACTATTGGAAGAATTATCCGAAAAACCTCTCTGGATGAACTTCCACAGATATTCAATGTTCTAAGAGGCGATATGAGCATAGTAGGACCACGCCCGTGCATCAATTACGAATTGGAACATTACAACAGTGACTGGCTTCAGAAGCGATTTATGGTGAAACCCGGACTGACAGGAATCTGGCAGGTTTATGCCAGAAGCAGACTGGCATTTGAAAAGTCTCAGTTTCTTGATTTTGTTTATGTAATATCAAGGTCGGACGGGATGAATATCAGGCTTATTCTAAAGACTTTTCCTGTTATGTTCTTCAGTAAAGGAGGAATCTAACCTGAAAACACAGGTTAGTCAGAATCTCTGAAAACACGTGTGTGATTCAGAACCCAGTCCGCTATAACCTCATCATCATCGATTTCAGATAATTGATCAAGCATCAGAACCATATCACTTCTCTGAAAGACGAGGGAGGCTTCCTCTATCTCAACAATGATGCCACATACATCCCAGCCCCCGATGATACTATCGGTAACTGAGTAAAAAATGCCGCCGTAATGTTTGAGAAGCGAATCACCCTGAGCCAGGGAACCCGACATACTGATGACGATCATAGTGTCCTGTAATTCAGCAAATAGAGCAGGAACACCTATTGATCGAAGATCAGAGGAGATTTCTCCAAAAGAAACAGATACGAAAAATGCAACCAAGAGCAAACTTTTCAACAGTAATCCCATCTTCAGCGGGTATCTTTAATAATACCATGTAAACCTACAACGATGTATGCCGTTGGAAAACCCCTTATCCATTCGAAATGATTTCCCTCCGATCATGTTGATAGAAATAATGATTGTCTTTTCATATCACTCGGAACAGGTCATTGAATCTACCGGGCGGAACCTCTATATTTGCCTTATGATGAAAAGGTTATCAGTGATTCTCTGCATATCAGTTCTGCTTATTTCAGTCGTGTCTGTGTACGCGCAGCAGTCAGGTGATTCCACCTTTGATGTTATAGTGAATTGTGACAGAGAGATAGCAGGCCTGCTTGACGCATATCTCGAAGCTATTCCAGAGTGCCCGGTCACCACTCATACGCCTGTGAGTATCTGGGTTCTCGACGTTGCATGGCTCAGAGCAAGCGCTGCATTAGACACCGCTGAAACGCTGAATATCCACTCAATCAGTTCTGATAACCTCTCGGAAGCCTGGACAGACTATCTCCACTCTTCTCGGCAATACCTGAATGTCTTTAGAATCATTCAGAAAACCTACCACGAAGATATCCTGCCTGGAAGTCATTTATGTATTGAACTGGAAAATCAACTTCTTGAATATGACTCCCTCTGGAGTCTTGAAGAAGCGGCTTTTTTTGAGCTGCTTGCAGAAGAGGAAATATTATGAATAAGACAAGAACCGAAGGAACCTGGGAAGCAAAAGCAGGACTTGCCCGTATGCTCAAAGGCGGCGTAATTATGGATGTCGTTACTCCGGAACAGGCTGAACTTGCACAGAATGCTGGAGCTGTTGCTGTAATGGCACTTGAGAGGGTTCCTGCTGACATCCGCGCTCAAGGCGGAGTAGCCCGCATGTCTGATCCTGATATGATAAAGAGCATTCAGCAGATTGTTGATATTCCGGTAATGGCTAAATGTAGAATAGGCCATTTCGTTGAAGCTCAAATCCTTGAAGCGATGGATATTGATTATATTGATGAATCGGAAGTACTTACACCTGCCGATGAAAAAAATCATGTTTACAAGTTCGATTTCAAGGTACCATTTGTCTGCGGAGCCACAAATCTTGGTGAAGCTCTCAGGAGAATCGGTGAAGGTGCCGCTATGATCCGGACAAAGGGTGAAGCTGGCACAGGCAATGTTGTTGAAGCCGTCAGACATGCAAGGTCCGTTCTTGGATCAATAAGAAAGCTGAAAGTTACTCCTCCTGAGGAACTTATGACAATAGCAAAAGATATGGGCGCTCCTTATGATCTTGTGAAATATGTTCATGAGAATGGTTGTCTGCCTGTTGTCAATTTCGCTGCGGGAGGTGTAGCTACTCCGGCAGACGCGGCATTGATGATGCAGCTTGGAATGGACGGTGTTTTTGTAGGGAGTGGGATCTTCAAGAGCGGTAATCCTGAAAAACGCGCAAGAGCTATTGTTGAGGCTGTAAGCAGGTTCAATGACCCCGATATACTGGCTGAAGTTTCGAAGAACCTTGGGGAAGCCATGGTCGGCATTAACATCTCCACCCTTCCCGATGAAGAACGTATGGCAGACAGGGGCTGGTAGACCAAGTGCAATCCGTAGGAGTAATTGCGCTTCAGGGTGGTGTAGCAGAACATTTAGCGATTCTCAGAAAACTCAACTTTAATGTCATTGAAATTAGAACGCCGGATGTGCTGGATTCGATTTCAGCGTTATTCCTTCCGGGAGGAGAATCAACAACTCTTCTTTTCCTCATGAACAGATGGGGGCTTACCGATCCAATTCGAAGAATGGGTAAGAATGGTTTTCCAATTTTCGGCACGTGCGCCGGCGCGGTACTGCTTTCATCATCCATCAGCGAAATGGAACATGAAATCAAACAGGAAAGTCTGCACCTGGCTGATGTAAAAGCAATTCGCAACTACTATGGCAGACAAACAAGAAGTTTCATAGAAGACCTCTCCATTCAGGGGCTTGAAGACTCTTTCAGAGGAGTCTTCATCAGAGCTCCACTTCTTCAGCCACTCTCAGCGGATGTTGATGTGCTCAGCAGCGTGGATGATGGTCCTGTACTGGTCAGACAGGATAACCTGTGGCTCTCATCATTTCATCCTGAGCTCACCTCCGATGACAGACTTCACAGACTCTTTCTTGAGAAATCGGGTCTGCTAATCAGGGAGGAATAGTGCCCATATACGAATACCTTTGTAAACCCTGTAATATGATTTTCCAGTTTCTTGTCAGGCACCCCTCCAAGGATACTCTGCCGGTATGCCCCAGATGCAGCAATAAGAACATGGAGCGGGTCATGAGCTCTTTTTCCCTTGGAAGAGGTCATTTTTCAACAAGCGATGGACTGGAGGATGATCCATCACTTGCAGGACTTGATGAAGAAGATCCGAAAGCGATGGCCAGAGCAATCCGTCGAATGGCTGATGAACTCGGGGAAGATCTCGGTTCCGAAGTCAGTGAAGCACTATCGAGACTGGAAGCCGGAGAAGATCCGGAGAAGATCGAACGGGATCTTGAGGAATCAGGATTTGAAATGGACGATTCTGCCCCCTCACGAGACAGTGGGCTTTACGAAGCCTGATATCTCCTGTATCTGATCAGATGTGCGTAGGCGGAGGGATGAGTCCTCCGCCGCTCGGATCGGGTGATACTTCTGTTGTTAATCAGCTACAATAATGCATCTCAGTGTCTCGGAGACAGCACCGGAAGAGATCCGACACAGATAAATACCCGGGTTCATGTCAGATGCTTTCCAGTCAACTGAATGGAAACCGGTCTGCTGTTCCTCATTCATGAGCGTTTCGATCAGACGACCTGTCATGTCGTAGATACTTACGTTGACATTACCTGTTTCAGAAAGAGCGTAGGAGAAACTGATCGACTCTCTGAACGGATTCGGAGAACAGGATACGCTCGAGACAGGCAAATCGCTCTGTGACTCAATACCGGTACCGGGATATTCGAATACATATGTATCTATGCCTGTATTGCCGTCGGTATCTGATCCTGAAACCTCTGCGGAATAGATTCCGGTCATCGGAGGAGTGAAAGTTCCCTCCCAATCTGTGCTGCTTCCGGTCATTTCCACGAACAGGACCGATTCATCAGGGCATACTATCCTAAATAGAGGAACACCATTCATCTTGATGTAGTTCATGGCTTTTGGATGATGGCGTCCGTATTCGCCCTGTTCGTAAACCACATGAACATTCATGTAGCTGTCAACAGTACATTTGGGGTACCTGACATCGGTGCTGACAATGAAAGGGGCTTCCTGAACGATAGTGAGTTCATCGTCGCTCATGGAAGCGCCGCCTCCATCGAGGTTTCCGTTGATCTCCGTGTAGTAGACGGAATTAGAACCCTGAGTACCTGTTCCCCAGACTATATGAAGATTATTCTGTTCATCTATATCCATCATGGGCGACCAGACACCGCCTGAAGTAAGAAAACTCTCGTCGATGGACACGGTGCCGTCCGGCAGGAGTTTCATGTATGCAAGCTTGCTGGAGTGCTGCCAGATCACATGGACGTTGCCGTTAGTGTCACAGCAAATCTGCGGTTTGCACAACTGATCGGCTGCATTGTAGCAGATGGATGTAGGGAATGACCAGGTGCCTGAATCTCCGCCATCGTCGGAATACACGTACTGGATATCGTGAAGACTTTTGGACCAGACAGCATAGATCCTGCCGTCAGGCGCAATATCCACGCGAGCTTCATTTGTCCATGCATTTGCTCCCACGACAATGTTGAGACCGTTAATGAGTACGGTACCGTCGGGATCCAGCTTGGTAAGGATGATGTTGGTGCCGCCGTTGGTGTAGATAAGATATGTGTTGTTGTCAGAGTCAACCGCTCCTTCTCTGTCCAGGGTTGGCTGCTCTATGTAGATGTTCGGATCAGGATTATTGACGATTAGAGGATTGCTTCCAGGGCCGTTCCAGTCGAGGAATTCCTCGCTTGTGTCGCCGTTGTTCTCGAGAACGAACATATCGAAATTAGGAGATGGATTACTGTATTCGTAGAGATTTACAGCAGCATAAATATTGTTCTCCTCATCTATTCCGATCCGAGTGTTGAGCCACCAGTAGTCCCAGTTGGAGTCCGACCAGATATCCTTCCCGGCAACCCATCCCGAGAACAGGTCCTCGTTTGATGTAACATTAATTGTTACTTCGGTACCGTTTTCTGTGTGGCTGATGGTGAAGGTCGGCGCCTTCTGATCAGGCGATGAGGGAGGATAAATGAGAGATTCAGTATTATTCTCAGAAACATTGCAGGAACCGGTGTATTCACATACTGCCGGATCACTTGAATACGCAAACAACGGAAGCGCAAAGACAAATGTGATGATCAGATAGATCCTTATTCGTTTTGCTGACAATTCAGCACCGCCTTTCTGTTTACTGCCTGATTACTGTACACTGTGGGAATCTTCCAACTGATCCCTGTATACGGAAAATCCCGGATTATAGACGCTATCTGGAATGCAGAAGTGTTATTTTCTTTATTTCGGCACAGTGGTTTCCCACTCTCAACTGATAGAAGTAAATTCCTGGAGAAGTATTTCCCCCTGAATCATCAGTTGTATCCCAGTCAATAGAATACTCTCCTGCAGGCAGGATTTCATTTATCAGGGTCTTCACCCTCAGCCCTCTCAGGTCGTAGATGTTTAACTCTGTGTTTCCAGTAAGCTCCAGGGGTACTGAGAAGCTGATCGTGGTATTTGCGCTGAAGGGATTCGGGGAAGCTGATGTATTGAATAATCTGTAATCGTTATCGGTAGTAATGCCTGTCTGAACATCTGCCTCAACACTGAGCCTGGACTCCGTGCAAGCCATGATAGCAGCAGATATGCAATAATAGTGATCAGTTGTTCCTGAAGCATCAATGTAGAGTGTATCTGTAACCACTGTGCTGTTGATTTTCGTATAAGGTCCGCCTGAAATATCGCTTCTGTAGATGTAATAACCGGCGATGTCCAGTTCTGTGTTCGCATTCCAGGTCAGATGGTTTGATCCCCCTGAGTTATAGACAACAGGATTCAAAGGAGCCCTGGGATGCATCCAGCCTGTATTCCAGTTATCATGGAAATATGTTCCCCATTCTGTCAGATATGCCCTGTAAGGAACGTCTTCAACAGTCCACAGATTCACCGTTCCGTTGCCGGTCATAAATGCGATCTCGATATCCCCGTCATTATCTACATCACCCGCAGCGGCGCTGTTGACATAAGACGGTGCACTGATCGATACCGGCCAGTCTTCAACTGTTGAGCCATCACCGTTGAATGCGTACAGGAAACCATTGGCACCTGGCCAGTTTTCAGCGAAGAGGACTTCTCTGTAACCATCACCATCAACATCGAATACTATCGGTGAACATTCCAGAGCGCTTGTTGCGCTGACAGGCCAACCGGCAACATTTGCTCCTGTGTGATGCTTTGCCATGAGATCAAAGGTATGACCACCACCGAATATTTCCAGATCACCATCATTATCGATATCACCTGTGACCGGTGTGATGTAGGTGTGAGGCCCCGGATAGTTCTGCGGCCAGTTATCAAAAACTGTTCCATCATGATGATGTATGGCAACATGATTCTGTGATGGCGGGCTCCACTGATCGTAGTGTGCATGAAGGATTTCCAGATCCCCGTCATCATCAAGATCAGCAAGTACAGGCGGAGCATAGCTTGTCGCCCCTGCAACATCGATCAGGGGCCAGCCGGGTTCCGGATTGCCGTCCTTATCCCATAGGTATATGGAAGTGTATGAAACCGCGCAGATCTCAACCACCCCGTCGTTATCAACATCTGCTACTGCAGGCGTTGCAACGGAGCCTATCGACTGGGGCCATCCGGGATATATCGAACCATCATGATTATAGATGCAGACTTCCCCTTTTGCGAGTATTATCTCCAGATCACCATCACCGTCCACATCGAAAATAACAGGCGCTCTAAGGTGTCCGACTGAACCTGTGGCCTGCGGCCATCCGGGAGCAGGTGTTCCGTCATTATGCCAGACATACATAGTGCTGGTTTCCGCAACGGCAACTATTTCCATACCGGGATAATCAGGATCTATATCCCCGACAGCTACCTTGGCTCGTATTTTTCCCAATTCTGTCTTCGGCCATCCTGGAAGATAATTGCCATGATAGTCAAAAACATGCACAGAACCGTTTGAGGAGCCGGCAATTATTTCGAGAAATCCATCGCCAACAATATCAGCAAGACACACCCCGGACCCAGGATAATTAGTACTCCAACCAATACTGATAGGCCAATTTGGCATCGGTAACGGTGCCGTTAACGGACCTGTAACAGGAGATCCCAGACCGGGCAGATCATCAGGATAGGAAGAACAAATTCCACCGTCTGGAGCGTGAGCATCATGACATACTGAACCGTGGGCATCAAGGATGAATACAAGCAATATCACAGACAGTAAAGTTGATGCATTCTGTAAAAAGATACAATAAGATTTCATGGCAACTCCTTCATCAAGTAGTGTTATTTAAATAGTGAATACACCTTTATCCAATATAACTTCATTGTTACAGGTTACCCTGGGCTTCTCGGCAATGATATCCCAGGTTGTGTATCCGGTGATATCTCCTCCAATAGCTCGATTGTCTCCGAAAGTAATATGAAAACTCCCGAATATCTTGGTATCAAGTTTGGGGATATATGATACCGATCTGACTGCGGGATTCAGCCCGAAACCGACCTGACTTATGGTCTTTTCCTCAAGGTCAGATGTTCTGAAGTACTCTTCCAGCCGCTTATCTCCGCTTTCAATCCAGCAGTCTGTAACGATGCCGTTTTCTACTTGCAGGTAAATCCCCCTTGCCTCTGCATCATCCAGCTCGCAGCAGTCCATGTATATGCTTCCTGAAAGATCTGACAAAACAGGAACAAACGTAATCTCCCCGGATGGAATACAGAACACATTGTTAATTTTCGATGAAGAGAATGGTCCTGCATCTATGAAGTACTTTTCACGATCTACAGAAACATGCAGTACATTGTCTTTGCCAGTGTGTATAGTGAAAGTCTCGTATTCATGTATTCTTTCTGCAAGATCCCGAGAAATGCTGAACTCACTTGCGCTTACTGAAGCAGCTTTCCAGAACATGGTCAGCTTTTCAAGTGCATCCGGATCCGTGTGGAATCTTTCTTCGAATCTAGGTATGGATATGATAATAGCTCTCATATCCGGTTTCTCGTTGATGCCGACCATAGACTGTCTCCGTATTTCCGTAACGAAACTAAGCCTCTTCTTCGAAACTCCTTCTTTATCTGAAATTACAGATCGTTTGAGGTCTATCCAGACATCTGCCCAGTTCACTGACTCAGCAATGCCTTTGTAGAATATTTCTACTTCCTTTTCAGGAAGACTGAACAGCATTTCTCTTGCGAGGACAGGATCACTGACCAGTGTTCTGTAATGCGCTCCAATACGACGCAGATGTGCTACAATTTTAAAGCATATACCTATGTTCTGTTCCTCGAAAGATATAACCACCCTCTCCTCCGGCTGAATCGAAAGGTAGTCAGTAAGAACGACTCTGGCGAACTCATTGAGATCAAGATCCAGATCACGCTTCAGGAAGTATTCGATGTATGAGTTATTAAGGCTTTTGTTTATCCCGCTGTTCGATTCACCCGTTTCTTCAAGCCCGGCTGATAAAAGAAAGTTCTGAGCTACAGCACAATAGAATTTCTCACGATTTCCGCGTACAGGTTTGTGCGGTATCTGTCTGGCGAAACCGGAATGTTCAAGTTTCTTAAGGTAGTAGATCACACGTGGTGTCTTCATGCCCAGCTTCTCTGCCAGCTGAACTCCCGATTGAGGCATCTTCTGCAGTTCTTTAAGTATCTGGAATGCGTACTTGTTGCTAAGAAGTTGAAGTTTACTGAATTCCGATACTATTTCGAGCCCTTTCAATTTCAGTCTCCTTCTTATTCAGATAATACTGAATTAGAATAATCAGTGCATTGATCCCTGTCAAGTACTCAGTTCTTCAGAGTTTCAACATGAATTTCAACAGTTACTCTTATCCGGATCAGAGAGACCCTCACTCGGATGGTGACACGGGGGCTTGAGGAATCAGGATTTGAAATGGACGATTCTGCCCCCTCACGTGACAGTGGGCTTTACGAAGCCTGAAATTCCCTGTCCCTGCATTCAGTTAGTTAAGTAAGTTATGCCCGGCGTCGAGCTTGACGATTTTTGTTTATCAAGTAAATTAGATATGTCTAAAGTTATTACATGCAGCTAATTTGAAAGGGTTTGATTTCATGGAACTCAGTGCCAGTCTTGAGGATTATCTTGAGGCTATATACAATGTAATTAAAGTAAAGACTGCGGCAAGAGCTACCGATATCGCGAAGAAACTCGATGTAGCTAATTCCTCAGTTACAAACGCCCTTCAGATCCTGGTAAGTCGCGGTCTTGTTAATCATGCTCCGTACGATATCATCACTCTAACGTCCGAAGGCACGGAAATAGCAAAACAAATAGCATGGAAGCATGAGGTATTCCGTGATTTCTTTACTACCGTACTTGCGATAGACCCTGACACCGCTAATAAGTGCGCATGCAGTATAGAACATATCATCCCGAATAAGGTTGTTGAGAGATTCGTTCAGTACCTCGATTTCGAGAGACAATGTAAGTATGGTGGAAAAAGATGGGTTGAAGGATTTGGATTCATTCATAATGAAGGAACCATTGAGAATGATCCATGCGAGATTTGTACAGAGAATCAGGAAAAAGATGCACGGTCATAGAAGTAGAGCATACAGCCATTCTGTTAGATTGAGCGAACTGCGCCCCGGTCAGAAGGCCAGGATTATCGCCATAAGAGGCGGCAGGGGATTCCGGGAGCGATTCAGCGGCATGGGATTGCACATAGGAAATGAAATGGAAGTGCTCCATTCAACCGGAAATAACGGCATGATTCTTATTAAAACCGGTGACACACGGTTGATGATAGGACATGGAATGGCGCACAAGATATTCTTGCGGCTTGAATGATTATTTTTTTAATACTGGGTTTAGATATGCCTAAATATTCCCATAAACGCTTAAGGAAGTCTTATGAAAATCGGCGATCTTGATATCGATTCCGAAGCGAGGATCACTGGATACGAACAGGGCAGTAAAATATACCGTCATAAACTGCTGAGAATGGGACTCGTGAAAGGCTGCCGTTTCAGGCTTCTCAGGAAAGCTCCTATGGGAGATCCGATTGAAATCGAACTGAACGGTCAGAAGATCACATTGAGAAAAAACGAAGCCGACATTCTTATCATCGACACTGCAGAATGAATTCAGGGAGTTAAGAAAATGAGAAACATTAGAATCGCGATAGCCGGTAATCCGAATGTCGGTAAAACAACGCTTCTGAATGCTTTGACCGGCTCCCGTCAGAGAGTCGGCAACTGGCCCGGCGTGACTGTGGATCGAATTGAAGGCAACTACAAACATGATGATGTAGAGGTAGACGTAACTGACCTGCCGGGTATTTATTCCTTTACCGCATTCTCAATAGATGAATCGATTGCAAGGAAGTACATTCTCACAGAACACCCGGACCTTATCGTAAATATTCTGGATGCAACTAATCTGGAGCGTAATCTCTTCCTTACAACCCAGCTGCTTGAGATGAAGGTTCCAATGGTTGTGGCACTCAACATGACGGATCTGGCGGCAAAACGCAAAATCAAGATCGAGATTGAACATCTATCCAGACATCTTGACTGCCCTGTGATTCCTATCGTCGCTTCCAGGAACAGGGGAATTGATGAGCTGAAAGATGTCATCAACATAGAAAGTATGAACCGCTCGATCCCGGAAACTAAGGTTGCTTACGATTCTGTACTTGAAAAGGCAATTCAGCGCATTCAGAACCGGGTACAACAGCTTGCAGAAAAAAACGATGTTGATCCCAGATGGCTTGCTATAAAGTTACTCGAAGATGATGAGTACGCAATAGAATTGTGTGGTGATTCTGTTCCCTGTGAATCTCTGAAATCCGAAATAGAACAGGTTGAAAAGCATATTGGTGATGATATGGATATCATCATGGCTGATGGTAGATACGGTTTCATCCATGGACTCGCAAAGGATGTAGTACATCGAACAAGTGAAGTTCGAAAAAATATTTCCGACAGAATTGACATGGTGATTTTGAACAGAATTCTAGGAATACCTATCTTCCTTGGACTTATGTACATGATGTTTGTCATCACGATACATGTCGGTTCTCCTTTCATCGATTTCTTCGACGGTTTAACAGGAACTGTCTTCGTGGATGGATTCAGAGTTCTCCTTGAAATATTCAAATTACCGGAAATTCTTATTACTTTCCTGTCGGACGGTATAGGCGGCGGTATTCAGACAGTCGCGACCTTCATACCACCCATTTTCCTCATCTTCCTCTGCCTTTCTCTCCTTGAGGATTCAGGTTATATGGCGAGAGCAGCGTTCGTAATGGATCGGTTTCTCAGGGTGATAGGTCTTCCGGGCAAAGCATTCATTCCAATGCTTGTTGGATTCGGGTGCAATGTTCCGGCGATAATGGCAACCCGTACGCTCGAAAACAACAGAGACAGGATTCTCGCGATAATGATGAATCCATTCATGTCCTGTGGAGCCAGACTACCGGTATATACTCTTTTCGTAGCGGCATTCTTCCCGCGAAATGGAGGTTCTGTGCTCTTCAGTCTGTACATGGTGGGAATTCTTCTGGCCGTGGGAACGGGGCTTCTCTTCAAGAGAACGATCCTTCAGGGCGAAACATCAACCTTCGTAATGGAGCTGCCACCGTATCATCTCCCGACATTCAGGGGAATAATGTACCACACGATCTATCGCCTGAAGAGCTTCATACTCAGAGCAGGAAGAGTGATCATCGCTGTTGTCATCATACTCAGCTTTCTCGGTTCAATAGGAACGGACGGCAGCTTCGGCAACCAGGATTCGGAGAACTCTGTTCTTTCTGCGATCAGTAAAACAATAGCTCCCATATTCTACCCGATGGGTCTCACCTCTGATAACTGGCCGGCAGCTGTTGGCCTGTTCACAGGCATCTTCGCCAAGGAAGCCGTTGTCGGTACACTCGATACACTGTACAGCGGAATGAATGTGCGGGAGAGCAGTTCCGAAGTAGAAGAAGAACCTTTCGATTTCTGGGCCGGGATCGCTGAATCCTTTGCCGCGATACCAGATGGTTTCAGGAATTTCGGAGGAGCGCTGAGAGATCCGATGGGTGTTGAAATAAGCGATGATCTGAGCAATACGGAAGAGGCCGCGGAAGAAATAGAGATTGAAACAAGTACTCTAACCGCCATACAGGAACACTTCAATGGAAAGGTGGGAGCTTACGCCTACCTTCTATTCATACTTATCTACGCACCGTGCGTAGCAGCTATCGCGGCTATCTACCGTGAGACGAATCTCCGCTGGGCGATGTTTTCCACGATCTACCTCAGTATCCTTGCATGGGTGGTAAGCACTCTCTTCTACCAGATAGGAACATTTACTGACAACCCGGCCGGTTCCGCAATGTGGATATCAATCTCAATTGGAATTGTCGGACTGATTTACATCAGTCTGAAACTGATGTCGAAAAGAATAAAAGTTGCCGCGTAATGCTTACCGAAGTCCTTGAGTTACTCGAGAAGCATGGGCGGCTCTCCCTCCGTGAACTTGCAGGTTACTTCAGAATGGAACCGGCTGCACTTGAGCCGGTTCTTGATGTCCTTCTCAGGAAGGGAAGGATCCGGACTGTATCCTCAGAATGCTCAACGACCGGTTCGTGCAAAGGTTGTTCCTGCTCCAGCAGAGAAGATATGCTTTCATTCGAATTATCGGTGTAAAGCTTTGTTCTAGATAGAGTATGGTCCCGGTATGAGTCTCCATCCCCAAATGTACTCCAGCACTGTCCAGAACAGGAGAAGAGAAGCAACAGACAGAGCCATCTTACTGCTTGTTCCACGGGTTCTTCCGGTGAGAAATACTGCCAGTATCCCAAGGATAAGCGCGGCTCCTGCAGACACATATGTACTCCAGTGGGTTCTTGAGAGATGCTCATACTGGTAGATCATCCACATATGCAGCCCCCATATACCTGTGAAATGCCCGAAAGCAAATCCGTATGACTTCCGCATGCCATTCTGAAGGAGTATCACAATAAGCAGGGAAACCAGTACAAGCAGTATGGGCAGATAGCTTGAATCAGCAATTACAAGGTGGCTTCTAACTTCAAGGAATTCGCCGATAAATCCCCAGAGGAACAGTCCTGATACTATCCCGAACATGTTTCTGGTAAAGGCGCTGAATTTCCTTCTTCCCGAAAGAACAAGAGCGGCAGGAGCCATAACTGCAAACATGATTCCAACAGCCGAATAGAATTCGAATGATATCCTGGAGGAAAACACCAGAAGCATATAAGTTGCTCCGAACGCAGCCAGTGTAATCAAGAATGTTTTCAAATAGATTTTTTTCATAAATTATTTCCTTCCATTAACCTGCATATCATAGCAGTTCGTTAACACGATGTGTGACCATGAAAGAAATGCGTTTCAGTAAACCCCGGGGATTATTCTTTTAGTTCTCTTAATATAATCCTCATACTTCTGACCGAATTCCTCAACCATCATCTTTTCCTCTTCAGATATTCTAATAACATATAGTGTTGTCCAGGCTAAAACACCCACTATTTTAACAATCCAGTTTGATAATATCAACCATTGGCATATTACCCAGAAGATTATCAGAATACTGCTTTAATTGAACCCCATGTATCCTGCTCCAGTGCCTCGGGGAACTCCAGTCTGAGATAGGGGCTGTTTGATGAGGTCTCCCGCGAGTGGAACTTGGTCCACGGATATACACCTGCCACCTGCAGGACAACGCCGTGGTTCTCTATTGTCCCATCAAGCCATGCCTGAACCAGATCTGTGACATCAACTCCGACCCATCCTTGAGTGGAGTAATGATATGACTGCCATGATGTTGAACCGTGCTGCACATGGGCTCCGCTCCAGCTCTCGTTCCAGGATTCCGTCGCATGATAGAATTCCGTGTACGTTCCGGCACCGGAAGGACACTGGAAAAAGATATTAATGTATAGTGTCGCATTTGTCGCCGTCGCTCCCATGTGCTCTGAGAGGTCCCACAGCATCATAGCTCTCTCGTCGGGATGCCCGCTGGCGGGTTTGTTCGCGATCTGCAGGTAGTTCAGACTTCCGTAACATCCACCGGATGGAAGTGTGTAGGTATCCTCAACGGGCAACAGGTCGAACGTATCGCTCAGACCGACTCCGGCAACAATCAAAAGAACAATTTTTATGTATTTCATTTCAGATCCTTTCAGTAGGCCAGAGCAAGCCTCGCGGTCAATACAGAGGCATCTTCATTCAATCCGTCCGGAGTGGTGGCCGGAATACGGTAATCAAGAGTTATATAGGTGTCCGGACTGCCTATGCAGGTTTTCACTCCACCTGTAATCCATGAGAATTTGTAATCGCCTGAATCGGCATTACTCCATCGATCCCAGCTCTGATAACTGAGATACGGCGTAATCAAAGGAATCTCCTCAGACCCGGTATTGAAACTGTAACCGGCCTGGGCAAGCAGACACATATTTTCGACGTTTTCACCGGTATCGGAGCAGCCCGCAGGACGCATTCCAGGCAGTATACCTTTTATCTGTATCATCTCGGTTCTCACTGCTATCCCGTCTGATTCGTAGTCGAGACCGAAGCCGTACCTTGACGCATCTTCGTATCCTTCAAGCTCCGGATTCATTTCCATGGCCAGATCGTTATAGAATCCACCTATCGTGAGTCCTGTAACCGGAAGCCGGTAGAATAGCGCGAAGTTGGCGTCATGCTCTTCATTAATGGTTCCGGTATTCCCGTTGGCATATACGATCTGAGCTTCAAGACCTCCGACAGTACCAAGATTCAGGTCAGTTTCCAGAACGGCGCCCAGCGGATGACATGATGGTGAAACTACTTTCCTGAACATCGGCTTCTCCGCTGTAAGTGTTTGACCGCAATCTTCACCAAGTTCGAAACCTCTCCGCACATGGAACATTCCCATTCCAAGAACGATTCTCTCATCGCCAAGCGGAGATACACGTATTCCTGCTTCCATGAGAGCCATGGTCATTCCGCTTCCCAGACAGCTGGCAAGACCGAATGTTGCTTCATACTCGATCAATTCACCTGCGTTGCCTGAAACTTCAATTGTGGCTTTCCGCACTCTGAAACGATTCGAAGCAGCCACGAATACTCCGGATCCATTGTAACTGGAATCCTGGGACATGCTCAGATAATCGATCAGGATATGGCCGCCGATCTCGGGCATCTCCAGTTCCAGAGCCGTTGAAGAAACAGAAATGCATAGTATTGCTGCAACAAACAATGGTTTCATCTTTTTCCTTTCAAGGTTGTACAGATTTAGTTCTTTCTCAAATGTTTAGATTAGTCTAACTATGAGAACAAACGCTGTCAACTCCTTACTTCCTCAGGAAAATGAGAACTAAAACTGGAAATGAGGACGTGAAAAATGAAAGCTACAGATTATTCAGGATATCACTGAAAACACCATCGGAAATCATCTTTGCGATTTTTTCTATATCATTCACGAACTGTCTGTCCTCTTTTAACGGTTTGACAACATCTCTTACTGCATTGTAAACCTTGCATGTTCCCTTCCCATGTTTTCCCCTTTGGATAAACTCCGAAGCCTGTGCTGCACATACAAGTTCTGTTGCTATGACGTGAGTCGAGTTTCTGACAACCTCCATTGCCTGACGTGCCGATGTTGTTCCCATTGAAACATGATCTTCCTGTGAACCACTTACCGGGATGCTGTCAGCGCTGGCAGGATGCACCAGAACCTTATTCTCACTTACAAGTGAGGCTGCTGTATACTGGGCAATCATATAGCCTGAGTTTGTTCCGGGATTCGGTGTCAGAAACGCCGGTAGCCCGCTGAGATCCGGATTCAGCAATCGCTCTATCCTTCTTTCGGATATGTCCGCCAGTTCAGATACCGCAAGAGCCATATGATCCGATACAAAGGCCACCGGCTGACCATGGAAATTGCCCCCGCTGACGAAAGATCCATCCTTCATCAATAACGGATTGTCAGTTACAGATGAAAGCTCAACTGAAATAACCGACTCTATATACCGCAGAGCATCCCTTGTTGCTCCATGCACCTGCGGTACGCATCTGAGTGAGTAGGCATCCTGCACTTTATCACAGGCTTTGTGAGAAATCAGTATTTCACTGCCTTCCATAAAGGCAAGAAGATTATTCGCGGTTTCAACAGCACCATTATGAGGCCGAAGACCGATGAGTTCCCGGCTGAAAGGTAATACTGTCCCGAGGAGCACTTCCAGTGACATTGCAGCGGCAGCATCTGCAGCATCAGCAAGGCGCTTAGCCTCCAGAAGAGCAATAGATGCTACCGCAGTCATGGTCTGGGTTCCGTTTATAAGGGCAAGCCCCTCTTTGGGACCAAGCGTGACAGGCTTCAGTCCGATGCGATGAAGAGCTTCTGAACCGGATATTAATTTTCCTCTGTCAATACATGTCCCCTCCCCTATCATGGGAAGGCATAAATGAGCGAGAGGAGCAAGATCTCCAGAAGCACCCAGAGAGCCTTTTGATGGAACCGCAGGATAAATATTACTGTTCATAATAGCTATCAACTGATCAAGCGTCTCTGAACGAATACCTGACCTTCCCCTGGCAAGTGATGCCACCCTGAGAAACATCATCACGCGTATGACTGGTTCTGAATACAGTGGACCAGTTCCACATGCATGGCTCAGAAGCAGATTCCTCTGCAGAAGATCAAGGTCGTCCGAACTGACAACAGATCCGGATAGCCTTCCAAATCCTGTATTGACTCCATACACAGGCATTCCGCTGCTGACAATTTTCATTGTTTGCTCTCGCGCTGCTGCAACAGCCATCCGGGCATCATCGGATAACACGGTCTTTGCACCGGTTGCTATTCTGCAAACCTGATCCAGTGTAGCACCTTCAGTTCCAACACTTATGACATAATCCACTATATCAACTCCATTGTACTTCCGTTTTTCGATTCACTCCGCATAATATTCCACTGATATTGAATATACAAATCAGGAATGCATCCGGGGTATAAGTGAAAAGCATATGTGTCATTCTGACTCATGAGTACAACCATGACAGGTATCAGGTATGTCTACTGAATGCAATGTACTACATATCTTCTTGTGTACACGTTCTTTATGCTTTCGTTAACCATGCAATATTGTAATTGGCATCTACCTTGCTTTACCGTCTACTGCGATAAATCAGAACTTATTAACTGGCTTAATTAATTGGAAAAGAAGGGAGAACAAATATGGGAAAGTCTGCAATTCAACCGCTCTTTGATCGAGTACTTATCAAACGGGAAGAGCCTTTAGAAGTTGTCAAGAGTGGTATTGTCATTCCTGATACCGCAAAGGAAAAACCTCTGGAAGGTATTGTTGAAGCAGTAGGACAGGGCAAGAGAAATTCCGAAGGTGAAGGATTTATCACTCCGGTAGTCAAAAAGGGTGATCACGTCCTTATCGGCAAGTATTCCGGCACGGAAGTGAAAATTTTAGATGATGAATACGTAATAGTACGCGAGGATGATATTCTCGCAATACTGGATAATTAATCAGGAGGTATTAAGGTATGCCAGCGAAAGAACTCAAATTCGATCAGGCCGCCAGGCACGCCATACTTGCCGGGGTGGAGAAGCTTTCAAGAGCGGTTAAGGTCACTCTGGGTCCCAAGGGTAGAAATGTTATTCTTGAGAAGAAGTGGGGCAGTCCTACAATAACAAAAGATGGTGTTACGGTTGCGAAGGAAATCGAACTTCCCGACAGATTCGAAAATATAGGCGCTCAACTCATCCGTGAAGTAGCAAGCAAGACGAGCGACGTTGCCGGTGACGGCACCACGACTGCTACTATCCTTGCAGAAGCCATTTATCGCGAAGGTCTCAAGAATGTCACAGCAGGTGCTAACCCGATGGCGCTCAAGCGCGGTATCGACGCTGCTGTAAAAGTGGTTGTGAAGGAACTGAAAACACTCTCGCGTGAGGTTTCCGGTAAGGAAGACATCAAGCAGGTTGCTTCCATCTCCGCGAACAACGACGATGAGATAGGTGATATCATAGCAGAAGCAATGGATAAGGCCGGAAAGGACGGAACAATCTCCGTTGAGGAAGCCAAATCCATGGATACAACACTCGATGTCGTAGAGGGAATGCAGTTCGACAGAGGGTATCTTTCCCCGTATTTCGTGACAGATGCTGAAAATATGGATGTTGTTCTTGACAAGCCATACATTCTCATACACGAGAAGAAAATTTCCAGCATGAAAGATATGCTTCCCATTCTTGAGAAGATAGCACAGCTGAGCAAACCGCTTCTTATCATCGCTGAAGATGTAGAAGGCGAAGCTCTTGCAACACTCGTTGTCAACAAAATGCGCGGTATGCTTCAGGTTGCCGCGGTAAAAGCTCCAGGATACGGTGACAGACGCAAAGCCATGCTTGGTGATATAGCTGTTCTCACCAGCGGTCAGGCCATCACTGAGGATCTCGGCATCAAGCTTGAAAACATCACCATTGATGATCTGGGAACTGCCGGAAGTATCCGCATCGACAAAGATAACACCGTTATTATTGATGGTGGAGGTAAGACCGAGGATATACAGGGCAGAATTGCACAGATCAGGAAACAGATCGAAGATACAACCTCTGATTACGACAAAGAGAAGCTTCAGGAACGCCTGGCCAAGCTTGCCGGCGGAGTTGCTCTTATTAAAGTAGGAGCCTCAACCGAGACTGAGATGAAGGAGAAGAAGGCCAGAGTGGAGGACGCACTTCACGCAACCCGTGCAGCCGTTGAAGAAGGGCTTGTAGCAGGTGGAGGCACTGCACTTCTCAGATGTGAGAAAGTCCTTGACAAGCTTACCCTTACGGATGACGAGATGATCGGGGTTGATATCATACGCAAATCCCTCTCTGAACCTCTCAGACAGCTTGCCATTAACGCCGGGCTTGAGGGCGCTATAATTGTGGAAAAGGTCAGAGGACTCGACAAAGACAGCGGGATCAATATTCAGATAAACGAGTACGGAGACATGTTCAAATTCGGTGTGGTAGATCCTACCATGGTCACAAGAGCCGCACTTCAGAACGCGGCAAGCATCTCCGGACTGCTTGTTACCACAGAGTGCATCATAACTGAAATACCTGAACCTGATAAAGCTGCTCCTGACATGGGCGGCGGCATGGGCGGCGGCATGGGCGGTATGTACTAGAAGTACAGAATCCGCACTGATAACAAGAAGCCCCGGGCAAACTGCCTGGGGCTTCCTGCTATTTCTGTTCTTTATTCAATCAGTCAGGCGGGACAAGGTTCAATGTAACACCCGTTGGAATGTTATCCATCTGCTCACTTGAGGGTCCGAAGTTCAGGGATTGCACTGCAGCCTGAACTGAAGCGGTAAGAGAAGAGAGAGGACCCGGTGTGGATACGCTGACATTGACCACTGAGCCACCCGGTGTAATGGAGAAGTTCACAGAGATAGTACCACTTGCAGTCGGGTTGCTCCTGAGGAGATCTTCGTATGCACGTTTAATCCTCATGATAATCATATTGGTTTTCCGCCTGATATCATTCATGGTTCGACCCTGTACACCTATCTCTGAACTGGATGAATGTGTAGAGAATGTTATTTCAGCAGCTCTGTGAACAGCTTCAACTTCGCTGGAGGATACACCGTCTATGTTTGCACTCGGACCGCCACCGGAACCCAGAAGTCCACCAATGCCTCCGGAACCTCCACCGCCGGCACCGGCGATAAGAGCTTCGCCGCCGCCGCCGGAAGCAAGTCCGGCACCGGAAGTCGCCGCAGCCTGAAGATCAGATGCAATACCGGATGATCCACCAGCACCACCGGTTCCATACGCCGCAAAACCGATGCTCTGAAGAATAGCTTCACCGGCTGCCTGACCATCTGAAACACCATCGGATGGTCCGCCGCTACCAGCAGTACTACCACCGCCGGTCCCAATTTCCACATTCTCCTCACCGATACTCATATCTGTAACGATCTCTTCGCCAATTCCCTCAGCTGTCTGTTGTCTTGCAAGTGTGGCAACACGTGCGGTTGGAGCACTTCGGAGCATCTGCTCCTTTGATTCATAAACAACTGTGATAAATCTATCAAATACAGAACCGGTAATCAGTGCTATAGCCATGCCAAGCCCAAGTATGACAGCATTCCTGTTGGATTCCTCTCGGTTTCCTTTCATCGCCAATCCGTCATGAGGTCTTGCGGCAAAGTTCTCCCAGTTGTATTCCGGAGGAATGTACTTGATTTTTTCTACAGGTTTTTCTACCACCTTTTTTTCAACTACTTCCGGTGGTTCGGCAAAACTGAAAAACACCTCAACATTACCAAGAGTGAATATGCCGCTTACGTTTTTATCAAATACCCACAGATAGGATTCACTGGTTTTATCTTTCTCCATCAGGTTACGTTCGATGAGTGTGGCAAACGGGACAACATTGCCCTTGACTTCAACACCGCCCTTAATCCCTGGAATGAGACGGAGCAGGTATTTGTTATCATGCGGTTCAAGAAGTGTATGTATCCGTGGAAGACCGATGTTCTTGACGCTTACCGTATTGTAGTCCGCTTCACCAACAGTCATGAGACCGGCATTAGGCAGAAATTCCTTCTTGCCGCCAGGTCCCTCAACTATGATCTTCAACACTCTGTTGTCAGGTTTTTCTTCCTCTTTCTCTTTCTTCTTTTCCTTCTTCTTCTCGGGAGGAGGAGCCTGTTTTGGAGTATCAATAAAACCAAAATGAATTGTGAAAGGTCCGGCTGTTATCTGCCCCTTATCAAGATACTTGATATTCAGCAGGTAATAACCGTCAGAATCAACTGGAAATATCCCCAGATCCCGCAAATCACCAAATTTCAGGGTAGCACCATCAGCGGATTCTATTGTAGAATCCATCTGATCTGACAGTCTTAAAACCAACGTGTCCGCGTCATCACCCTGTGTGATCAACACCATGCTGTCCGGCAGGTTTTCACCTTCAACTACAATATGATTGTTGTATCCGGTACCAAGCCTGACAGGCTCCGATCCGGGTGTCAATTTGCCAACAACCTTGTCATCACGCATTATTGCAATTGCGAGAATTTTTCTTTCTTCATCCTTCCGGGGAGTCATTATTCCTTTCCTTCCACCTTGATTACGGTCAGGTTCTGGGTAGCGTAGCCAGCTGTAGCACAGCTGCTCATGACCCTTTGCAGAAGAATCGCTTGCACGGCAACGTCACCCTGTATATTGACCTTCATTTCTTTCTCATCTGTTATACCGCGCATAAGCCTGGTGTATTCCAAATGATCGGAAAGCCTTTCTACGAGGATAGGAATCGGGTTACCTTCGCTAAGAACCGTTTCGTCAACATATACAATGGGATCACCATCAACCAATATCACATCATTCGTAACGACTATTTCCAGAAAGAGTTCCAGTGTCTGATCTGCTCTTGATTCGGGAAGAGTAAGGGCATCACTCAGTGTTACTATCTGTCCTTCAGCGCTATAACTCTTAAGAAGAAAGACAACTAGAATGGTGAACATATCAATCAATGCAGTAAGATTCAGGCTAACTTTTTTGTCCTTACCCCTTGCCAATGCTTTACTTTTCTTATATCCAAGCATCAGGGGAAGGTGTCGTTTGGTTGGAGGACTACTCATGATCACTCACCTCCAGCAGCTCCAGCAACAATCTGTCTCTGGAGAACACCATAGGCCGCAACCTGAAGACCCGGCTGGTCGAACTTGTGTTCGGTACAAATGTCTATCGTAGTGATTATATTTTCATAGCGAATATCTTCAACCGTGAGGATAATTATCTTGTTAACCGGAATTGTGGGGAACGCTGCATCAAGTTCCTTTCTGAGGCTTTTAAGGGATTCAGAAAGAGCATTGAAATCATATGTGGGTACAATTTCCCCATCGCGGTTTTCCAGAAGGACAAAACTAACATGTCGGGTTCCAAAAACAGTACCAAGAAACATCTCGTCATTGGTAATTATCACTTTGGGCTGCAGAAGTTGCTCCTCAGATTGAGCCAGGCTTGTTGTGCCGGCTCCCGATGCGCTGATACCCTCCGTGGGGCACATTTCAATAACGGTTATTTCAAGGAATGATGCACTAAGAAGCAGGAATGGTATTATCACGCAGAACAGGTTCATCACCGGGAGGAGATCAAGCTCCGACACATGCCTGACTCTGTGACTTCTACCAGTTGCTGCCTTTGCCATCAGCCTTCCTTTCTGGCCTGTGCCAGCATGTTGATGACCATGACAGAGTATCTGTCGATGTCATCAATAAGGTTGTCTGTTTTTGCAGTTAGGAATGAATGCGCAATAAGAAGTGGAATCGCGGAAATAAGTCCGAATGCAGTTGTGCTCATTGCCATGGAGATACCATTTGCGAGCATTACGCTCTTCTCTGCCGGATCCGCAGCTGCAACCGACTCGAACGCCGCTATCAATCCGAAAATGGTTCCAAGAAGGCCAACCATTGTTGAAACATTGGCAAGCATGGCAAGATACCCCGTACGCGCAGTTAATCTAGGCAATTCAGCAAGTGCCATCTCATCAACGGCATTCTGAATATCCCGCTCGGTGTTTCGGTAATTTCGGAGTGCGGCTTCTATGATTCGCGCCAGTGGCGCGCTCTTGTCAGCACATGATGCAATTGCACCCTCAATACTCCCTTTTCTTATGAAATCTGCGATTCTTCCCATGAATTTCTCAGGTTTCATGTCTGCCACGCCGAAAAGAAATATCATCCTCTCAATGACGATAGCAATACCAATGGTAAGGAATATGAGAATAACCCACATTGCAGGACCGCCGGAACGGAAAAACAGGGCCATCTCAGAGAAAAGCCCTCCTTTTTTGATTTCCTCAGCTTCTTCCTCAGCTTCTTCAAGATCTGCTGGTACAGTATCAGGCACCTGTGGGGGTTCGGGTTCAACTGGGACGGTGTTCTCTTCAACAGTTGTAGAGTCAGAAATTGTAGAGTCAGCAGGAACTCCTGTTTCGGATAAAGCGTCTCCGGATTGCGCAAGCACAATTCCGCCGAAAAGGACTATTGAAAGAACCAGCAGTAACGGAAGTGAAATACGTCTCATCTATGATCTCCTCTCGAAAGAACAGGGGTCAGTTCCCCACAAGGTCCAGTATTAAATTTCCAATCAAATCGAGACCGGCTATTACACCAAAAACCAATCCCTGTTCATCGTCACCCTGACTATATCTATATGCAGACAAACCACCAAACAGCGCAACAGAACCGTATCTAAGCCAGACAGGCAAAACTAACATCTCCCGACCAGCTCCAAAACTGGGTTCATTAGCAAACGCTCCTGGATACACAGGCCTGATTACATCTTCTATGAAGCTCCTCTCAAGCAACACGTTACTAAGATCAGGAGTTGCTTTCAGCATCATGAAAAGAGCCTGAGGAGTCCTGAGTTCTCCTCTGATCGTTATTTCCTCAAGCACCAGCCTGCCTTCCACCCAGGATGCTCCTGTAGTCTCATCGTTTTCGATCTGTGCGTAAACAGGAAGAACAGAAATCATAAGAACAATGAAGGAAAGCATAACTGATTTTCCCGCAATCCTCAGAAAATATCTGAATTTACTCATCAGAACGGCCACAGGAAACACCCCCCTCCGCTTTCTTCCTCTTCTTCATATCTGATAGTATAACCTGGTTCATCAGAGGAAGTTTCAGATTCTTCATTCAATGGAATATCTGTGCTGGAAGGTTCAGTATCAAGGGGATCGGATGTGAATCCATCATCCACATCATGACTGGTTTCCTCAATTTCAACGGTCTCCTCCATCGAAGTAGTATAAGATGAGTAACCAAGACTTGCGCTTGAACCGGGGAGGAGAAAATCAAGGTTTACTGCGATGAAATCGGTCCACTCTGTGCGGATTCCATTATTGATAGCGAGTTCCAGGCCGTTCTCGTAGGTGGAGACTGCTCTCTGGATGTATAAATCGTACGCTTCCATAAGTATATTGTAGAAAGCCTCCTCACCCTCAGGAGTAAGATCATCTGGAGGATCCATGAAACCGATTGCATTCGCGAAATCCTCCTGAATTTCACCGATCTTCAGAACTGCGCGGAAGACATAATCATCATCAAGGTACGAGAATGTCCTGTTATAACTGGCAACCGTTCCATTGAAAAGCTGTGTTTTATACTGGACATTATCGTTATTCACATGAGTCAGGGCGTAGTAATCCCTTGATGCTATTTCACCCACTAAGAATGCGGACATGGCAGGGTAAGTCAGCTGACCATCTTTATATTGATCATATATGGAAATGCAGTTCTCGAAGTAACTCAGAGATGTTGTCAGATTACCCATATCGTAATTGTATTCACCAATTTTAGCAAAGGCTTCAATTACCACATCAGCTGTTCCTGCTCGGTCAGTTGCGATCTTTTCATAAACACCAATTGCAAGATCGCGTCTGTTTCCATCTTCGTAACACCGAGCTGCGCTGCTTAGTGCAGCTACCATATCCGGAGCAGTCGGGAATTTTTCATAAGCTTCAAGATATATCTGCGCTGCTTTAATGTACTGCTCATCCTCTCTAAGCAGGAAAGCGGCTCTGAGCAAACCGGATGGAGCATTCTCATTGGAAGGATAAACCCGCGCCAGTTCCTGGAACAGCCTTACAGAGTTATCGATACTTCCAGCCTTTCCATACGTTTCTGCTGCATCATACAGCGCAACTGGAGCGACATCGGATCCGGGGTGTTCATGAGCTACTTCCTCCCATCGCAGTGCCGCTGCCATAAGATCTTCTGTGTTCTCACTCTCAGCCAGAGAAGCCGCATCGTTATACGCGGAAGAAGCCGCTAGCAGTTCTATGTCAGCCCCGAGATCTTCTCCGCTCCGTGCGGCCATCTGCGATGCATGTCCGTACCATTCTTCAGCCTCGGCATACATTTCTTCCTGCTGATAAGAGTCAGCAATGAATTTCGCAGCCCGTGCTGCATAGCCTGAATTCGGATAATTGTGATAAAGTCTGGAGAACATCTCTCGAGAAGAATTGTAATCACCGGCATTGTAGAACTTCGGCGCTGCAGCCCACAGGAACCAGGCGACATTCTCACCGTCGGGGAAAGTCTCAGAATATTTGGTTACGGTTTCCTGCATTTTCTGTCTCAGGTAAAGGCTGTCAATTCCCGGAGTTTCATCGTACGCAATCAGGTATGATGAAAACGCATTGTTGAACGCATCTTCCTGTCTCTGAAAGGAACTGCTGTCAAGAGAGACCTGATAGTACATATCACCGGCCTGAACGTACTGACCTGTATGATAATACGCGTCACCCAGATGGAATCGGTATTCATACGTTCTGCTTGATGTGGAATACTGCTGAAGGTAAGCCTCGATTCGATGTATGAGTGCTTCGTTGATCTGATTGAAGGCAATCGGATCATCCTTGGTGATAACTGTCTGTTCAAGGTAATACTGTATCGCATCTTCAAATGAAGAACACCGCAGGGAATCGGCGAGAGCAATCGCTGATTCTTCTCCCATGAAGCTATACCACTCGCTTTCGAGACCATAATTGGCAATTAATTCATCTCTGGCTCTGGTAGCTTGTGCGTATTCTCCAAGTTCTTCATATGCCTGGGCAATCTTCACCTGATAGAGTGGAGCATCTGCACAAAACGGATTTACATCGAGGATAGCATTATATGCTTCAATTGATGTCTCCCAGTCTGTCATTTCCTCCGAGATCGAAGCCATGTGATTCAAAACCTCAACTGTGGTCACTGAATCATCAATAGTGTCAAGGAACAAGACAGCAGTGGAAACGGCAGAACCTGATCTGCTGGTCATTTCCAGAAAATCATATGCAAGGTATTCTCTGGTCTCATTGAGAATCCTGATATCACCTCTTCTATGTATACCCAGACTGTCAATGTTTTTATCATCCTTAAGAAGATATGCGAAAGTAGCAATCGAATTTCTGAAATCCTTTGTCAGATAAAGCGTCCACCCGAGTTTGTACAATCCGTGTTGGAAGAGGTTGGGACTGCTGCCGGGATAATCAAGCACATTCTGGTAATAAACCAGAGCGGAATCATACTCAAGAATATCAAAATAGAAATTGCCTACGCGGATGTTGCATTCCGACGCGAGCATACTTCGGGGATACTGTTCAAGAAGATTACGGTAGTTATCCATTGCACCCTCGAAATCCATCATGGATTCCAGACAATATCCAAGTGAATACAAAGCTATGTCCTCGACTTCACTGCCAGGGTGTTCAGTAAGAACCTGCTGATACAATGTAATGGATTTTGAATAATCCTCAGGCACATATATTTCTATCCCGGCAATAGACTGGCGCTCACTGTGATGCAGATTATCTATGTCGTAATAGAGCTGGGCAAGCCTTACCAGAACATCGGAAATGAATCGGGAATCAGGATAGTTGGCGAGGTATTCCTCGAAGAATCCAGCACATTCAATAGCAGATTCGTCAATCCGGCGATTAAGAGAACCTATTTCTCTTGATCGGAGACCATCCAGAGATGAGGCTGTCAGGGAATCACCTTCCTCAAGTGCTTCCTGAATCCTGTCTCTGTAATAACCGCCAAGATAATTCACTGAATCGCGCTTCAGTTCCCTTTCCATGAAAGTAGCGACTGCAATACCGTACTTGGTTTCCTGAACCCAGTCATGCTCTGCTGTCATCCCTCCTTCAAACTTGGATGCGAGATCCTGAAGAGAAAGACGTATTCGTTCAATTTCCTTTTCAACATTTACGAGATCCTGCCGGTCGCTTTCGCTTCCGTAGGATTCAGTGAGCATTTCGACTTCTCCGATAGTCAGGGTAAGAATTTCAGTACTGTTTCTGCATTGCTGAATGAGTCTGGCAAGTTCATACTCCATGGTTTCCGGATCAATCTCAACCGGCAGGGAAAGTACCGATTCCAGATAGCTTATTTCCGTGAAAAGCTCTCGAAGGAATGCTTCTTCCTCTTCAATGAGCTCAACCATATCCATGTCTCCCTGAGTAAATGCTTCTTCCTTGAGTTCTGCCAGACCTAATCTTATCCGGTCAAGTCGTTCCCTCTCAAGTTCGAATTCTTCCTGAGCGAGTGATGATCCGGAAAGAAACAGATCATAATAGTCACCGGTTTCATGATAATTTTCGAGCAGATTCTCGTACATCCTTATAGCGATATCGAGATCTTCCGCACCGAGGGCGCAATTGGCCTGAGCAAGCTTGAACTCGGATACTATCTCGGAGTTTGGAACTTCCCCCAGAACTTTCTCAGCAAGGTTGTAGGCATCCTGATATTCGCCCTGTCGCATAAGGGTCCAGACGTATCCGAGCATGGCAACATCATAGTAGGAACTGAAGGGAGAGACTCTGGAATAGTATTGGATAGCTTCATCGTATCTATCCTGGTCAACAAGGATCTGAGCAAGAGCAATTCTTGCTCTGTCCGCAAGATTCAATTCTCCCGAAGTTCCCCCTGTCCGATTAAGAATTCCTTCCAGTGAGGCAATAGCGGAGTCTACATTGTCCTCCTCCACGAATGCTACAGCCTTCAGATATTCAGCAAGCGCTCCATATTCACTTGATGGCGATACCTGATTGTACAGTGTTCTTGAGTCGGAAAAATCTCCCTGGTTGAAGGTTGAAAGACCTGCGGCAATAATTGCGAGATCCATGAACTCGAATGAGGGATCTGTTTGTCTGAGAAGTTCGAAATATTCAAGCGCAGTTTCGAAATCCTGAAGTTCGAACGAGATCAGTTCCAGTCTGAAAACAGCATCTTCGAAATAAATGGATTCCGGGAAATTCTCTACCACTGATTTGAAAGCATCTCTTGCCCATACTATCGATCCGGCAAGATACAGTTCCTCGCCAAGGAGAAACGCGCTTTGAGCATTCGAAAGAATCGCATGCTGCCTTCGAAGCTGAACAAGTTCAGACATGATTCCTGCAAGGCGATCTTCTTCCCTGGAAATTTGCTCCTCAAGTTCAGTGAGTTCAGCCGCTGTTCGCCTGAGAATAGACCTTGTGTCTTCTGTAATCTCGGCGGATTCGTATTCGGCAGAAGTGGTGTCCTGATTCTGAGCATACAGAACCGAACTGAGAGTAATCAATATCAGAAGTAACAGTCGAGTTTTCATATCAACTGACCGTTTCTTCAGCGGTTCTCAAGAAGGTCGCGGAGTCTCTGTAGTTCTGATTCAGCTGCTCTTCTGCGAGATTCAAGTTCCTGCAATCTATCTCGTGCGCGTTCGATGCGTTGCTGCTCGCGCTCAAGTGTGATCCTGTCGGCTCCGAAAACAGGACCTATTCTGGATCTCAAACCGAATGAGACTTTGGAGTTCTGCATGATATCAGTTTTATTCTGGTTTTCCGGGGGAAAGATTGTCTGTTCCAATTCAGCCCATGCAAGCTCGAGAGTTAAGAAGTTACTAATCTTGTAGGATATGCCCAGGTTCAGATCTCTGCCGTCCTGTTCAAGGGCAATAGAAAAGAGATCATTCGGGTAATACACAACCGATCCGAAGAGACCGTGGGCAATTGAACTTCCAATACCAAGAGCTCCTGAATCAACAATTCCTACAAACCGGCCAATTCCTATTCCGAGGTTTACGGTTGCAGGGATTCCGATCAGATAGCTGAGATCTTTTGAAGCAACACCGTATGCGGACCAGTTCTGAGCGTGGTCGTACTGGTAGAATACTTCTGCACCGGAGCTATCTATTTTGAAGCATTCAATATTCTCTTCTCCGGTGATATTCTCAAGACCGATTGCAAATGCGGGTACCGAAATGCCTTCCTGGAGAACCGCAAACTTGATGTTTCCGGCAACTCCTCCATCGCCAAGGTAGGAAATGCCTATCTGAGCGTAACGAAAGAGCCCCACCTCAAGATATCCTGTTAGCATGAATTCGCTGTTGCCAGCTCCGGTTGAATCCTGGACACTGTAAGCAGCAGCAGATAGCGCAACTTCAATCTCAGTGTGTTTCAATACATAAGCATCCGGGCAATCAATAACTCCCGAACGTGAAAACGGCAGAGAACCAGCTACAGCAATTAAGGATAATAATAGAATACAAACTATAGTATATTTCATAACCTCTCCAAACTCCCCCCCCCAGCCCCTAATTCAGAACAGAGTTGATGGAAAAATCCCTTCAACATTCATAACTGTACATACGATTATTTATCAACAGGAGTCATGAGTCAACCTCCACATCAGTGTTTATCAGAATATTTCACCGGGCTGCGAATGCGAAATCCTGTAGAAGCACTTGCAGACAAAACATACGAATGACCAATCCCTGTGGTTGACTACATGGGATACCTGCATAATAATTAGTTATCATGTTTTACTACACAATTGGGTGTGCATTTGTGTCTGTAATTGACTAACTTGACACACCAGCATAATAATCCGCTACCTGTTCCTCTTTATATGGAGGTGTATCAGTGTCTATATGTCTGCTTTTGTATGCATCATTAATCTGCCAGATTCCCCAATGGGAAATCAATATCGGGTATACTCCTATAAGCAATGCATTACTGGCTTCCAATGAATCCGGATCAATGAATATCTTCATATCCCTTGGTGACCATGGTCTTGGGGGATGGAGCGGATCCGGTATACAGCTTGATGGATTCCCAATATCCGGTGAAGCCGGTGTTTCAAAAAAAGCTGCTGCTTTCTACTCACCTTCATCCGGCCACGTAATCGTTTACGCAGATAACTATGGCTATGTTCATATGATTGATCACAGCGGAATCGAGAGCCGTGGATGGCCTGTTTACATCGGATCAGGGATTTTGACAGGAATATCGGCTGTAGATCTTGATAATGACGGCAATTACGAGATTTCTTTTGGAACATCTGATTCAAGAATACACCTGCTTGATCTTTCAGGAAACCCTTTACCGCAATGGCCTGTTGAACTCCCGGCTAAACTACGGTGGCAACCCACTCAGCTTTCCCTTGGAGGAGGTTCCGGATATTCTCTCGTATGCGCACTTGTCGATACTCGAATATATGTACTCTCCATAGACGGATCTGTTTCACCGGGCTGGCCCGTCAACACCGGCTATTCGTCAGGAAGCATTCCCGTAACCGGTGATATTGACGCTGATGGCCTGGGAGACGTTCTTTTCGCAACTCACAATAAAAGACTGTACGTTGTGAGCATGAGTGGCAATGGCATTGATGGGTGGCCCTTTTTTCTTGATGACAGATGCGTCCGCGGACCTATTGCTATTGGACGTCTTGATCCGGATCGTTTAGAGCTCCAGATAGCTGTTTCCTGTGTCGACAGTACCGTAACCCTTATCGATGGTAACGGAAGCCTTGCAGGAACCTGGCGCTGGCCCAATTTCACAGACGGTCGTCCGACTGCTCCGATAATTGCACGGACAAGCGGTGGGATGGGAGTCATAGTGGGAACAGACAATGGCAGTGTTTATGGATGGAACGCAGAAGGCCGGGCAATACAGGGGTTTCCAATTCCATTCGGCCAGCCTGTGTCTACCCCTCCTGCTGTGGGTGATATTGACGGAGATGGAAACCTGGAACTTGTTGTGCTCGGAAGAACAGGCAAACTTGCGGCATACACGATCTCCAGAATTGGCATCAATCCCGGACCATGGCCGCAGATGCTTTGCGATGAAGCTAATACAGGAAGTTACGGCGTTTCCTTTCTTCCCGTCATCTGCTCTGGTGTAATTCCGGAAGAATGCTCCGGAGCTGTTTCTATATCCTATCAAACCAGCGGCAGTAATATGACAGGAATTACACTGGCCTATTCCACGAATTCAGGATATACATGGATTGAGACAAACAGTTTCATGGACAACGGATCGAGTGTGCTGTGGTACAGTGATGAAGACCTGCCGGGTCAGGATATACATGAGTGTGTTCTGAGAATAACTCCTTACTGTCCCGATGGTCCGGGTATCAGTGGAATATCAAATATTTTTCATGTGGACAATAATATCCCTCCATCGCTTTATCTGTCCACATCCAGGGAAGAATCAGACGGGAAATATAGTATCCATTACTCTGTAGACGATCCTGAAGGTGATAGAATTCAGCTTCAGGCTCAGTATTCAATTGATAATCAGACAACCTGGAGAAATGCTCACCTGAGCGGCAGTATTTTCGAGATCGCACCCTGGTTCTACGGTGAACCGGTTTTATGGAACGCCGGTTATGATCTCGATTATGTTGACGTTGATAACATCTCTCTCAGGGTAAGAGCAGCTGATTCAGATCCGGGTCCATGGAGTGTGCTGGGTAATCTTCATCTTGCCTCCGACAGGCTTCCGTCAGGCCAGATCATTGCACCGGATGAAGAAGTCTCAGGTCGAGTATCGTTGGGAGTCAGGCTGGCAGACCCGGAGGAAAACCCGCTTGAAGTGCATTACGAGTTTTCTCTTGACGGTGGAGCAAACTGGCGTGCAGCAACGGTATCCGAGAGTTCAATTCCCCACACAGGTACTTACCAGTATGACATAATCTGGGAATCAGAAATAGATGCTCCAGGATTCGACGGTTACCAGGTGCGATTCAGAGCAATTCCCGAAGATATCAGTAGAGGCATTGCTGTTCCATCCTCTCCATTCCATCTGGACAATAACAGATCTCCATCCATCACCATCATCTCTCCCGGCAGGTGGGAGACTTTCAGAGGGCTTGTACCGGTTACATTCAATATCTCAGATCCGGAGGGTGATGAGATTCTTATTGAACTCGAATACAGAATGGATGGTGCGGTTTCCTGGATCTCCGCCGCTGGTTTTGACAGAAGAAAGATCCTCTCTTCCACATCGCAGAATTTCACTGTCAACTGGAACAGTACTGAAGATCTTCCTGGAATGGAAAGAGAAGAACTCGAAATAAGGCTCGCCGCTATTGATGGTGACACAGTCTTCTCTGCAGTTATTAAGCCACTTTCACTTGACAATTCCAGAACACCATCAGTCATGCAGGCTGCTGTCAGTTATATCTCTTCTGAAATGGGTACTGTATCAATTTCGTTTGAATTGTCAGACCCTGAGGAACGGACTCTGGATCTTATAGTAACATTCAGTACCGATGATGGTCATTCCTGGGCAGAGGCAGCGGTGTCGGGAGACCTGTTCAGCAGACACAGCAGCAATTATGAGGGCAAGCTCGAATGGCATTACGATCTGGATCTGGGTGGAGTTAACGGTGCGGTAATGCTGAAAATCACTCCCGTTTCAGGAATTATCCAGGGTACTCCGAGAATACTTGAAATGGCTCTCAGGTGAACAGTTCTGAGATGTCAGACTTACCACCTGTATAAACTGTGGTTAATGGTGCTGCTTCCCGGACTGCATTGAGCATGGAATGTGCAATGGATCGTATATCCCACTGCGCATGAGAATCTTCCCTGAGTCTGGAGAAATGGTATAGTTCCCTGCCATTGATCTCAATAACAACTCTTCTCCTGTGAGCATTTGTAAGCATGTAGGGATAAAGTATACCCAGAGAACCTGAGACTTCCTCAGCAATCCTGATTCCCTCCATGAAGTCACTTTCAAGTCCGGCGTTGCAGATACTTGCCGGAACAGTCACTTCAAGAACAGGATCGTACACCGAAACGAGTCGAGTACACATTCGGTGTCTTTTCATCTGAGCGTATGCTGAGGCTGAAAGAATCAGTTCGAATTCCGCATGGAAAAATTCCCAGCACCTCGGAACAGAATCATGTATACCCAATCCTGAGAGAGCATCCACGAACAGTTTTTCTCTCTCCTCTTTATCAAGTTCAGCCCACATCCTTCCGGCGATTTCAATCGAAACGCCATTTTCCCTCTGCAGAAGCAATGATCCAATTTTAGAATCATCATCACAATCCACAAGTACCACATCATTGGAGGCAGCTGAATCAACCGGAGACATGGAATGAGCAAAATTATCCATGGCTGTCGCCTCCAGAAAAAGAAACAGCGATGGAGAGGCATCCATTACAAGTTCAAGAAACTTTTCCGACAGCTTTCTTACTTCAGCGAACGGGTGGCTGGACAACCTTCTGATAATATGCTCGAGTTCCCGCGCATTGGAAGTCATCCCCATCTGGCATGAAGTTGCGAGGGGAAGAATGTATCGTGCGTCTTCTTTTGAAGTATCTTTGTCCGCTCCACTCTCTATCAATCCGTTGTAGAGCTTCTCATATATTTCAAACAGATTATCGGCAGCCCAGCGAAATCTGATTTCATCATTTCCATTAAGTTCCTGGGGGATGATAAGATCTTTTCCTATACGGATGTATCTCTGAGATTTCTCTGTAAAACTGGCCAGCCTGAAATTCTGCAGTTCCTCAGCGGCAAGTCTTGAAATATCAATAACATCAAAATTGAAAACAGCATGCTCAGCGACTGAGCCGTGACCATATTCAAAGACAATCCGCCGATTGGATGCCCTGGCTTTTTCAACTTCCCCGGCGGCTTCTTTCCTGAGAATGTCTATTGGTCGAGGATCACGGCTGATTCGAGCATAGGAAGCAGAAAGTGTTTCAGGTGTTCCTCCACCATTCTGGATATCGGTATTGAATCCAGCCAGTTCGATTCTCATTTCATTCCTCTCTTCCGGATACGACAGCTGCTGAATATGCCGCTAACGGGTGTTCGAACGGAAGCCTTTCAAGCATAAGGTATCTGAGTTCGCGAATTCTCTGTTGCTGAGTTGGCAGAAGGAGAATTTTACTCCACCATCCTATCAGCTTTTTAACGTCCATTATATAGGGCATGAGATCAAAACCACCCTGAGCGTCATGCATGTTTTCAACAAATCCATCCAGTGTGGATGATATCCTCTCCAGATCTATCATCAAATCTTCAGAAGCTCCATCAGTAACTGCACTGCTCATCTTCCCCAGAAGCTCATATGCTTCAGTTCCCGCAGACCATGGAAGGTGATGGAATTCGCCAAGCAGCTTCCAGGCTGTCCTGTCATTCCCAAGCTCATCAGGCCAGCAGTTCTCAATTCCCGACGCAAGCAGAATCTCATGAACCGCATGAAGAGCTGCGGGAAAACATGATGATGGATTTAAAAGAAACGAATGTCCGCAGGGTATTCTGTCAACAAGTCCTGCAAGAAATATTCTTCTGAGAGTGTAGTCATCCGCCAGAAGGTTATCCCAGAGAACCGGCTGCCTTCCCAGAAGTTCATCAGCCCGGGCAAGAGAGGCAGAGCCAAACTTTCTTGAAATGACAGCTTCACCTGTCCAGAACAAATTCCATCTCTCAGGAAGATTATCTTTCAGGAAATGGAGATACTCTTCTCCATTAAGCATATCCATAAGCTCAACACAATAGACCGATGGACACATATAGACCTGGCAATCGAAATCACCCAGTGCTTTTTCCGCTAATTCGATTTGTCGAAATGCCAGCTCAGGGTCAGCTTTATCAGTAACATCGTCAAAAAGAATGCAGATTCCGAAGGCTCCAGCGGAAAGAGCCTTATCTGCCTTTCTTCGAACAAACTCAGCATCGTCATCTGTGAATCGTAGCGGGCTTATCCCGAAGATGAACTTCACACTGGTCTGTCTGGCTTTTCGAATATTTGCGGTTAGAGCTTCAAAGCTGTCACGAGGGTATTCCTGCCTCCATTTCAACCTGTGATATGGATCATTCTTGGGCGCGTACATGTAGACAGGATCATCAAGCATGGATAAGTAGCTGATAATTATGTCTCTCTCTTTCGTGGTGTAAGGCCTGCCGTAAAAACCCTCAACAACTCCGCGAATCATGCCCACTCCCTATCCTGCAATCGTTGACTTCCGAAGTTCCTTTTCCTAGCTTTGATACTTGAATCTACAGTAATTTTTCCTTCTCTGAAATGCCTTCATGTATTGAGAGGATCATATGCCCCGAAAGATAGTAGAATCTGTTCCGAATATCTCTGAGGGACAGGACATGGATCTGATAAACGAAGTTGTGAAAGCGGCAAATTCCATAAGCGGAGCAAAAGTTCTTGACGTTGACCCAGGAGCAGCGACAAATAGAACCGTCATCACCATTGCGGGCACTCCGGATGCGGTCATGAATGCTTCATTCGAGTTGATTAAAAAAGCCGGTGAATTGATCGACATGAGAAAGCAAACTGGAGAACATCCGCGTCACGGAGCAACTGATGTCTGTCCATTCGTCCCTGTTTCAGGTGTTACCATGGACGAATGCGCGGAATTAGCCAGGAGGCTTGGCAAGCGAGTCGGTGAAGAGCTTTCAATTCCGGTTTATCTCTACGAAAAAGCCGCTTCAAAACCTGAATGGGAAAAGCTTCCAAACATTCGTGAGGGAGAGTATGAGGCGCTCCCTGACAAGCTGGGTAAACCGGAATGGACACCGGATTTCGGTCCGAATGAATGGAACGAGAGAGTTGCCAGAACAGGTGTCTGCACGATAGGAGCAAGGAATTTCCTTATTGCCTATAATGTGAACCTGAATACAAAAGATCCCGGCATAGCCCGCGACATAGGTCTTACTATCCGTGATACCGGAAGATTTCAAAGAGACAATAACTGGAAGTTCGTCAGGGATGAAAATGGAAATAAAGTAAACCAGCCCGGAAAGCTCCAATACTGCAAGGCAACAGGCTGGTACATACAAGAATATGATACCGCTCAGGTTACGATGAACCTTACCGATCTTTCCGTTACTCCTCTGCATGCCGGATATGAAGCGGTAATCGAAGAAGCGGCAAAACTCGGAACCCGAGTAACAGGATCGGAAGTGGTGGGGCTTCTCCCATTATCAGCAATACTGGAAGCTGGAAGATTCTATCTTGAAAAACAGGATTCGGGTCTTTCATCTATTGGAAGACAGGGAAAAACTACCGGTGTACCGGAAAAGGAACTGATAGAGATCGCGATTAAATCAATGGGTCTTCGGGATGTGGCTCCATTCAAACCTGAGGAAAAAATTATCGAGTACATAGTCTCTGAGAAAGAAGTGGACCTTTCCGGAATGACCTGCCGTGATTTCGCTGACGTGCTCTCAACTGACTCCCCCGCTCCAGGTGGAGGCTCAGCTGCTGCCCTGATGGGTGCGCTTGGCTCTTCTCTGAACGCTATGGTGGCGAATCTCACGGTCAAGAACAGGAAGTATCGCGAATGTTGGGACCTTATGCGAGATATCGCACCGAAAGCTCAATCTGTAAAAGATGATCTTCTGAACGCTATCGACGATGATACTATTGCCTTTAATGAATGGATGTCTACTGCAAAACAGAATGGTGATGTGCAGGAAGCGGTGAAGAATGCCATTTTGGTTCCTCTCCGAGTTCTTCTGCAATGCCCGGCTATTATTGAGATGGCATCAAATCTGGAAGAGAAAGGCATGCAAGCGTCTGTTTCCGATGCTGGTGTAGCTGCTGCTGCTGCCAGGGCAGCAGCGGTAAGCGCTTACTACAATGTACTGATAAATCTGGCAGAGATTGAGGATTCCTCATTCGCGAATGACACCAGACAGAGGGCTGAGAAATGCCTGGAGGACGTGCTTGAAACCTCAGACGGAGTTTTTGTGAAGATCAGAGAAAAGCTCACTGCAAAACTGGAAAGTAATGACTCTTGAGCAGCATAGACCGCACGTTGTTTAAACCACTTGAACTCTCCGGTGATATTCGGAGAAACCTTGAGGATTTCTGCAGGAATGCCAGAGGAGATATTCTCAGGATGACAACGCTCGCGGGAAGTGGTCATCCGGGCGGATCGATGTCATCCCTTGAAATTTTTGCCCTGCTCTGGTCTCAGGCGAACGTTGATCCCTGTTCACCCCTGAAGGATGGACGGGACAGAATAGTTGTAAGCCACGGTCATACATCACCTGCTGTTTATGCAACACTGGGAAGGCTGGGCTTCTTCGATCTGGAAAGAGCAGTCTCCACTTTCAGAAAGGCCGGCAGCCCCTTCGAAGGGCATATTGAAAGATCTGTTCCCGGTGTAGAACTTACAACAGGCAATCTCGGTCAGGGTGTTTCCGCCGCTGCCGGAATGGCTCTGGCAGACAGATCGAGAGGAATCCACAATCATGTCTGGGTTGTAACGGGAGACGGAGAGCATCAGAAGGGTCAGATAGCAGAAGCCAGGAGGTTCATCAGAGCATATGGACTCAATAACATAACTGTTGTTGTTGACTGCAACGGTCTGCAGATATGCGGTCGTACGGACAGGGTGATGTATACGGACATCGCGAGTGAATACCGTGCAGACGGCTGGGATGTCACTGAAGTAGATGGTCACAATCTTTCTGCTCTGTACAGAGCTCTTAAACCGGAAATTTCACCCAGGGCTCCAAGACTCGTTATAGCCATGACCGTAATGGGCAAAGGTGTCTCTTTTATGGAGAACGATGATCAATATCACGGAAAAGCCCTCACCCGCGAACAGCTTGCGTCGGCTCTCGCTGAGCTTAAGCTGAACAATAATCTTGATGAGCTTGAAAAGCTCAGAGACAGCAGCTGGAAAGGCAAAGGCGATTTCAATCTCAGGATTCCTTACTGCATTCTTGATCTTGAGGGAACGCCTGTCATCTACCCGGTTGATCACAAAGGAGATAATAGAAGCGCATTTGGTGAATGCCTCATGAATCTCGCGAAGGTCAACCAGGACAATCTACCTCTGGTATTTGACTGCGATCTTGCAGGATCAGTCAAGACAGATCGCTTCAGGATTGAGTACGGAGACCATTTCTTCCAGTCCGGAATAATGGAACACAACACTGCTACAGCAGCAGGTGCGGCTTCCATCGCGGAAAAGGTTGTATTCTGGGCTGATTTCGGCGTCTTCGCCATTGATGAAACATATAATCAGCACAGGCTTAACGATATAAACATGACGAATCTCAAGGTTGTCGCTACCCATTGCGGCCTGGATGTCGGAATGGATGGGAAAACCCACCATTGCATCAAGTATATCGGTCTGATAAGAACGCTTCATCATTGTAATACAGTGGTTCCGGCTGATCCCAACCAGACTGACAGGGTAATAAGGTTCGCCGCCACTCACCCCGGCAACTTCTTCATAGCTATGGGACGTTCAAAACTGCCTGTCATAACCAATGAAAACGGAGAACCTTTCTTCGGCAGGAATTACAGATTCGTATTCGGTCAGCACGATCACATCAGAAAGGGTTCTGACATAGCCATAGTGGCTATGGGAAACATGGTGTTCCGGGCTCTTGAAGCAAGGGAGATCCTTAGCAAAAAGGATGTTTCCGCAGCCGTATACGCGGTCAGCTGCCCTCTCTGCATCAACCCCCGGCTACTGAAAGAACTTACGGACTACAGACTTGTTCTGTCATACGAAGATCACGATTCTGACTCCGGAATGGGTGCCGGAATGGCTCTTGCTTTCTCAGACATGGATGACACTCCTCCCCTTATCCGGGCGGGTGTTACCTTTTACGGAGCATCAGGAGCACCGGAAGATCTGTACAGAATGCAGGGATTACTGCCAAAGCAGATCGCGGACAGGATTCTCCGGGAACTATCCTGACCTGGTCAGCAGTCGCAGGAACATATCATTGCAGGATTGTCTTACAGAAATCAGTACCCGGTATTCAACACCGGTGAGTGAGCCCCTTAGAAGCGAACATTCTGCATAACCTGCACAAGTGTTACTCTGAATCATGGTTTGCATTTGTGCTGGTTTATGCAGTTGTTAACACTCTATTTTGCAAGTCTTGCACTTACCAGTCGGTTGATACTCACTCCCTCTTCTGCTGCAATTTCAGCAAGTTTGCGATGAACTTCGGGAGGAATCCGCACCATGAACTTTCCGCTGTATTTCCTGATTGAAATCGGAATTGGTATTTCTTCTTTTTTGTTCTTCATATCAGAGATAACATCAGCCACAAGCTGTCTTATTCCCTCAAGAGCTGAATCCTGAGTTTCGGTAAGCCAACTCAGGCTAGGGAACTCTGTACATAGACCAACATATTCCTGATCTTCTTCAGACCAAGTCACTCGATATGTATAATGGTCATTCTTCAATGGCATTCTATTCACTCAACCTTTCTATGGCTCGAAGAACTTGTCTAACCTGGTAGGCTTTTGCTTTGCCTTTCTTATTCTGAATGTTCACTCTCGGGTCTCCCTGCCATGGTGTTTTGTAAACTTGATGACTTGATCCAGATTGCCTGGGTTCACCAAAATAGTATCTACAAATCCTGCATAAATCCGAGAATTGGATATCCTTTGGGTTATCCTTCATTCTTTTTATCAACTGCTCTATCTTTGCCATAGAATATAGTATCAATAATGATACTGTATGTCAATCCCTTCTTTGTATGCTAACGCTTCGAATGAGCCACTTAACTACCGCAACCATATAAGACGAAAAATGAAAACAGTTAGCACATGCTGTCAGTGATGTACTTCACCCCTTGACAAGGGGGGGGCCTCATAAGGGTTGTGCTATTTACTTCCTCGATTCTAATTCCTGTTGTATAGCATACCATTCTTCGCGCATGATACCCATATTGACCTGATCCACATAATCCCCGTCTATCCATATTACCTTACGAGGTCGTCCCTCCTCAACAAAACCACAGGCCTTGAAACACCTGATGGCTCTCTCGTTTTTCGCATTGGTTCCAAGGTCAATACGTCGAGCACCGAAATAATGAAAGCCGTAGTGAAGAAGCAGTTTGACTGCTTCCCTGCCATAGCCTTTCTCCCAGTATTCCCGATCTCCTATTCCAATCCCAAGTCTGTGAACACCAGGATACACTAGATACAACCCGCAGAAACCGATGTATTTCCCATCCGCTTCGATCGCGAAGTATTCTTTTTCGCTGTTTCTTTCAACCATTCGCTCGTAGTTCTTCTCAACTTTTTCATATGGCATTACATGGGGTAATGTGCCATTCAGAATATGCATCTCTATATCCTGATTGAACTCGTGCATTCTCTCGATATCTTCTCTTTTCAACGCACGAAGTATAACCTTTTCACCTTTGAGCATTGATTTCCTCTTCCGTTCAGTTTTGTATTTGTCCAAGTACAACTGTTATATACAAAGCCTTAAGGATGGCGCACTCCACCAATAATCGCTCAGCTTAGGTGGGGATAAGCATGGAGGAAGAATGAACAAGCATTATGAATGGTCTCAAAAGCATGAATCTTTTGCTGAAGCTCAAAAACCAGAAAAAGAAAAGATTCAAAACCTATTGTACTATACAGCCAATAGCACCCATTTTGAAAAAATAGCCCAGTTTGAAAAACGTTCTTATCAGACTGAGGGATACATCTTTCCTGATGCTTTTGACGAGGAAAAGTTCAGAGTTAATTTCTTTAGAAAAAGAATAGAGGATATTAAGGATTATAAATTGCTGGTTGCCGAATACAAGGAAATGATTGTGGGAAGAATAGACCTGACATGGATGTATGATGTTGATAAGGATAATAATATTGGCTTTATAAACTGGATATATGTGTTGAAACCATACAGGAACATGACTACTGGAAAAGGATTGATCCATTTCTGTAAAAGCGAACTTCGTAAAATGAATATCAGTACTGTAAAATTACTGGTAGGCAAAGGGAACCTTGCTGCACTGGAGTTTTATAGAAATAGTGGATTTAACCTGAATTCCAACATGATTGTATGTGAGCTGGATTTTTAAAACTGTTCCTTCGCGTTTGTTAAATTTCCTAAAGCAATCAGAGAAATCCTTTCTCCGATTTATTTTTCCTTCATTTTCATGTTTCTGCCTTTTTCGCAACGCTTCGAATGAGCCGCTTCACTCACCGTTGTCAATAACCTGTAAAGCCGGCTCTATTCGATTGTTCTGCATCAATTTGCTCTGATACTTTCCAATTCCTCATCCAGTCGTTCTGCGAGGAACACTTTTAACAGTGATTGATAAGGAATATCCTGCTTGTTTGCGAGGATTTTAAGCTCCTCAATCATTGACTCAGGTAAACGCAAGGAGATTGTCTTCGTGGAAGGTTTAAGCTTCGCCAGAGTGATTTCGGTAGAATCATTCCATTCAAGGTATTCACTTGAATCATGAGTGCGCCAAAATTCCCTTTCTTCTTTCTCTGTCTTGAACCTCGGGATCCTTTTCATCTTTTTCATCTTCGATACCTCTGCTCTTCCCGCTCAGTCATGTTCCTTGCGGATATAACTCTGATCTTATCGCCTCGTATCGTGAAGACCACGAAGAGGAGTCGTCCTAGCTCAGTTTGGCCAAGTACGTAATACCTTGATTCAAACTCGGAGTGCTTCTTATCTCTCCGTAAGATTAGCGGTCTGTTGAAGAATATCTGCTCGCACTCCGATTGCGAAACATCATGTTTCTTCCAGTTCTTCGTTGCATTCCCATCATCCCACTGGAAACCGGTACATTCTTTCAATCGATCACTTGGCTTTACCATGTTAAATGTATACAATCATCATATACATTTGTCAATTCCATTCCTTACAGAACGCTTGAATAACCAGCACAGATATTACTCTGGCTCAGAGCTTTGCATTTGTGGCTGGTTCAT
>CBDVBK010000019.1:0-50634 GCA_965372215.1 uncultured bacterium
GCACATGTTATTCCAGTTCTGATCTTCGTTGCGAGCGCAACTCTCGCTCCGTAATCACTTGGCTACTCCAGTAGTCTCCAAAAGCAATGATCGCTCTCTTAATCTCTTCCGGTAACTTCAAAAGACACAGCCACTGAGTTATCCGATCTGATGAGACTCCGTGCCCTTTCGCAAGCTGTTTTCTTGTGAGATTATCACGAACCATTTCGTTATGAAGTTCCTGAGCGTAGATGACGGGATTGCGATATACCTTCTTGGAGGGTTTCGCCTTCTTAGTATAAATGAATGATGATTTCAGCAGTATAACAGGAGAAAATCGGGTTCGTATGGTCATTGGGTTGGTGTACCAAAGTGCCACCAAAGTGCCACCCACCGTTAAAAGCGACATGGGATATCAGCCCCCTTTGTTTTGCAGAAAACACCCAGGGACGTACCACACTTCTTCAACTTACGAGAACACGGCTCTCATATCTTCATCGAATAAGCAAGGGTGAATTTATTCTGAAAAAATATATGCATCCTCAGATTGTTCATGGAATAGTTGCAGAGTGAAAAATATAGAATTGATCACTCCAGCCATAATTGCTATCGCTATCTTCTATCTTGAGATGGTACCAGCCATTCCCCCAGTCGCTATTAGGGGATCCATCGTAGACATAGTATCCATCGTTACTAGTATTAGCTACAAGTACATCAACATTATCAAAACCTTCTTGAACTATTTTATACAAACCAACGGAAACTGTCTCACCTGATGAGGGAGTCCACTCAAATTCGAAAACGCTATCATTGCGAGACCACTGTGGATGCGACTGAAATGTATTGCATGCATGAATAGTAATGCTAATTGTACACCCAATAATTGAAAAGTAATCGCTGTAGAATCTCCTATCATCTCTTAGTTCTAAGTAAATCTGATACCCATCGCCATTTCCCCAGTCCTGCTCTACCACAGAATTATCCGAAAGTTCACCATTAATAAAGTTGTAGCAATAGCCAGATACTATATCCACTGGATTACCATATCTGACAAGATATATGGCTGGTGAAGTCCTTTCAGGATAACGATATCCGAATGAACCATGTCTATTGAACCTAACAAAGACATCGCTACTGTCCTCCCGCCACATAGTTGAGGAATCAGGTATCACAATTTCCAACCAGGGCTCTGCAATCTCAAACTGATCGCTCCATATCTCGATATAGTTATCCAAATCTGGGAATCTATTCCATGAGACAATCCTGATCTGATAGCCAGTACCAGGACTCCATTGATCTAGCTGCTCGCTGATATCTAATCTGGGCCTAGGTCTTCTACCGTAAAAAGAACAGGTATTTGTATCATTCAAGTATTCTAATGGAAAATGTTGATATGAAGCACTAGGAAATATGTTATCGATAAACGCTCCATCTTTATATATCTCCATTCTGAATTCCCAATAAGGCAGATAAAAAATGTAATATGTTGAGTCTTCGAGTGGAGTGTCAGTAGGTTCGCAGTAAACGCATCTGTCTAATACTGCTGCACCTTGCCAGGATACGACAATTGTATCTCCAATAAACCAGATTGAAGTATCACAAGGTTGAAGAATTAGTGGCTCAACCTCAGCTAAGGAGAAAATTTCAAAGATGCGATCTGGAATGCTATCGTAGAATTCGTGAAAGTTGTCAGATGTTAAATAGATATGTACCGTTTCTCTTGAGGCGATAGAAACTGCTGTCAAGCAAAACATAATGAAGAGCACGGATATCTTCATTGACTCGCTACCCTTTCAAGGTGATGGAAGCATGAATTAACTCGGACATCAGCATAGTATTACTCAGTTTCTGATGTCAAGCAAGTCGATATTATTGGTATTTGTACATAATTAGCTCCCGGATCTTTTAATCTTCCTTAGCATTCGTTCTGTGATGATCCGTCTACCCCAGTTATCACCCAGCGTTTCGATCTCCTTCAGCTTATCTTCCGGCAACTTCAGAAGACACAGCCACTGAGTTATCCGATCAGAGGATACTTCATACCTCTCTGCAAGTTGTTTCCGGTTGAGTTTATCCCGTACCATTTCATCATAAAGTTCTCTGGCGTAGATGACAGGATTGCGATATTTCTTGGATTCAGGTTTTAACTTCGATAGATCTGGACGCCTTATGCTAACGGGATAAGTGTGCTTTGTCTGAGTTCGACTGGACACAAGCCCGGCGTACCAAAGTGCCACCCACCGTTAAAAGCGACATGGAGTATCAGGCCCCTTTGTTTTGCTGAAAATACCCGGGGACGTACCACACTTCTTCAACTTATCAGAAGAAACTGCCTTATCAGCGCAAAAACTGAGATTGCATATTTACATTAATGGCAGTAGGTCGTGCTGCATTACTTCAACTTATGAGAACACGGCTCTCATTTCTTAATCGAATCAGCAAGGGTGAATTTATCTGAGCGAGTGATAGCGAGTCGAAGGGAATCCCTACCCGCCAGCCATGTAAGTGAATGCTCCCTTTCATGGAGGCTTTGTTATTCGTAATGCAAACAGTTACATTCAGTATATGAACGGAGTGTATACTGATCATGAAGAATTCAGTGTTACTTCTGATAACCTTTTGCGCCTTACTTCACGCAGACACCCTTCTTGTACCCTCTGAATACCCTTCCATTCAAAGTGCTATCGGTGCTTCCCAGGACGGTGATACAGTACTTGTGTCCCCAGGTGAATACGGAGGACCCGTAGGCTTCCAGGGGAAGAACATCGTTGTGATGAGCACAGGCGGTCCCGGGAACACTCTCATTCGAACCTTCATGGACTTCCACTGCGTGATGTTCACAGGAGGTGAGGACAGCACCGCTGTACTGCAGGGCTTCACATTAAGGAACCAGATCTCCGATGGAGCAGCGTCGGGAAAACAAGAAGTTGTTGATCATGGTGGAGGTCTTTACATCACTAACTCTTCACCGACAATTCGGGACAACGTTATCAACGATTGTGTTACAGAAGGAAGTGGAGCAGGAATATATGTTTCCAATTCGAGTTCTCGAATCGAGAATTGCACTGTCAGCGAAAATCATGCTTATGGAGCTGTAAGCGGTGGAGGGCTCTATGCCACATATGCTGGTGGTGTTCTACCATTCATAATTATCAATTCTACTTTTTCGAATAATCATTCGCAGTACAATGGAGGGCTTCATCTTACTCATTCGTATGCTTTGATAATAAACAACGATATCGTTGACAATGTTGCAGATCATGATGCAGGGGGTGTTGGTCTTGGCAGCAATAATCTGCATCTGTACGGCAATTTCATCTCCGGGAATGAAGGAGGTTCAGGTGGTGGTGTGAGGATTTATGCCGGAGAAGCCACACTCATCGGAAACCTGATCACTGAAAACACAGCAGGTTTAGGCGGAGGTATATACGAGAATTCGGGAGGTCCACTGAGCTTCCAAAACAACACAATAGTCAATAACACTGCTTCGCAGGGAGGGGGTATTCGTTCTGCGAAGGATTCAATTTCCTTTGTTAATATGATTATTTGGGGTAATTCAGCGGAAATTGGACCGCAGATAAGTTTGCCTGCTTCCATAACTGAGAGCTACACATATATTGAGTACTGTGATATCCAATATGGGCAAGATTCAATTAATATAGGTTCCTTGGCAATCCTTGAGTGGGGTCCCGGCAACATCGATATCGATCCTCAGTTCGAAACCGGTTACTTTGGTGATTATCACCTCTCCTGGGATTCCCCCTGCGTAGATGCAGGTAATCCCGCCTATGAATACAACGATCCCGAAGATCCCTTCAATCCCGGTTACGCCCTCTGGCCTGCAATGGGAACCACACGCAATGACATGGGAGCCTTCGGAGGAGGAGGAGTCAATTACTGGCTTACCGTTGAAGAGGAAGAATCCTCTTCACCTGAAACAGCGCTTGTGTTGAAATCCTTTCCTAATCCATTCAGCTCATCATGTACTGTGTGTTATCAATTAGCTGAAACTTCACAAGTAAATCTTTCGGTGTTCGATCTCTCCGGTCGACTCGTTGAAATCCTTGTTGATGAGGTTGTTCCCGCAGGTATGTACTCTGAATATCTTGATGGCTCCGGTCTCTGCTCAGGTATGTACCTGATAAGACTGGTCGCTGGAAATCTCTCTACATCAAGTCGCTGTATAGTTATTAGATAGAGATAAGAGTTTCAGGATTAATTCCATCGTCAAGCAATCCACTTCAGTTGTACATGCTATTCGGGTCCTGATCTTCGTTGCCTACGCAGTTCCCGTTCCGTAATCACTTGGCTACTCCAGTAGTCTCCAAGAGCAATGATCGCTCTCTTAATCTCTTCCGGTAGCTTCAAAAGACACAGCCACTGAGTTATCCGATCTGATGAGACTCCGTGCCCTTTCGCAAGCTGTTTTCTTGTGAGATTATCACGAACCATTTCATCATGCAACTCTTGAGCGTAAATAATTGGATTTCGAAAAATCTTCTTGGAGGGTTTTACTCTCTTAGCACAAATGAATGAAGTTTTAAGCAAAATAACAGGAGCAAATCGGGTTCGTATGGTCATTGGGTTGGTGTACCAAAGTGCCACCCACCGTTAAAAGCGACATGGGATATCAGCCCCCTTTGATTTGCTGATATATCCTCTGAGGATCTACCCCTCCGATGGGAACTCTTTCAAATATCAGGCTCACATTCAGCCCTTGACCAATACCCAGGAAAACCGGATGTTCTTCTGACGGAGGTAAAGTATGAGTCTTGAAAACACCCTGGCTGTGCTGAGAAAGCTGAAGCCTCTACTCAAAGAACGCTTCGGGATCATAAGACTTGGTGTCTTTGGTTCTGTGGTCCGTAACGAAGCCGAAAAGGACAGTGATGTTGATATTGTTGTTGAAATGCCTCCAGACCTTTACGCAATGGTCCATGCCAAGGAGCAGCTTGAAAAAGCCCTTCATGTACCCGTGGACCTGGTTCGATACAGAAGCAGAATGAATTCTCTGTTAAAGGAGCGTATTGAGCAGGAGGCTGTCTATGTCTGATGTAAGGCTTATCACTATCGGAGAGAATCTGAAGCGCTTTGAGAAATATGGTGGGAAGCCATTGATGGATGATCATCCTGAAGTCGACTGGACAGGAATCCGCGTACCACTCCTATGACCGGCTCTGGTTTAAGGTCTAGAAGCTAGGCCCATGCAGGAATAACCTTTATTAAACCCCACTCAGTCTCTATTTCTTCCGATTCGTTCATAGTAACGATTTCGGCTTCAGCGAGGTTCATTTCATTCATCGCTTCGGAAAGTGCCTGAACTTCTCTTGCTCTGGTCGTTTCATCGGAAATACCAGCGCAAACCTGAACAAGTCTTTTTGCTGTTCCCATATCCGAATCTCCAATAACAAAATCAACCTCATGGCCGTAGTCTGTCATGTAATAACTAATGGTCCCTTGACGTCGTATGGTGGATCGTCTTCTCAGCTCAAGGTATACAGCGTTCTCCAGCCTGGCGCCCAGGTTGGCGGATACTGCAGGTGCAACTGAATAGGCGAGCCCTGGATCCACAGCATAGATTTTCCTGGGATTGGATTGACATACTCTGACAGATTTTGAGAAAAGAGATAGTGGAATATAAATACGGCAATTACAAAGCCTTCAGATTTTCGACACTGAATCCAGTTGTTGAGGCAAGTATACGAATCTGAACGAGAAGAAGTTTAATGAAGGTCTTTCATTAGAACAGAGCCTTTATCTCTCCCCAGGTCCTGATCTCCTTGGTATCCGAATGGTCGAACCACTTCCAGACGTACCATTCGTCTGCTGAGTCCTGTCTGCAGATGAAAACTGTGCTGCCTGAAGCTGTATAACTGATGAAGAGGTCACAATAGACCTTCAGATCGAAAAATCTGACCAGCGCAAGAGACTGGCCGGTAGAATCGCCTGACCAGGAGCTCTCGGTGTCACCCCAGAACAGCAACTCGATGCCCTCCACGTAGTCGAACATATTCTGATGAAACTGCTCCTCTATATCATATCCCCAGAAGCTATCCTGCTGTACGGGGATCGGCCAGAACTCAAAATCATCCCTGAAGCAACTCATATACAGCTCCAGGTCAATGGTGATGTACGCATATCTGAGATTTTCGATCACTTTCCAGGCGCTGTCAGTAGCTGCCCATGGCGGACCGCCCGGGGGCTCCGGCAATGGACCGGTGGTGTCGGTGCAGGATGCCACAATCAGTATCGCGGATACTATTGCAGAAGCCAGGGCGAAAACTTTTTTTCTTTTATTTCTTATTGACTTTATCATTTCCATTCCCCCCGATCGAACCGGTGCTGTATGTACCATTCATTCTCTGAGCAGGGTCTGCATGCGAACAGAACTGCTCAGGTTTCGCACACTTGTATTATAAGTGATGTAGTGTTTGCATGAAGAGAGCGGGGACGTTACCGGATTTAGTTAAACGCCTAAAACAGTGATTTCATCATCATCCGATTTCATATCATCGCTCTCGATAACATCGGAAGACAGTTTGAGTGTGAGGATCACATCCTTCAGTTCCTGAAGAAGTTGCCGATTGATTTTGCTCTTTTTGAAAAAACCGCCTTCAACATATGAAAGCAGTTTCTCAAGTACAGCCAGTTCTTTGTTACCACCATATCTTTTAAGTATCCGGAAAGCTCCTGAAGCGAGGTTTGGGTCTTCAAAAAGCTGACCAGACTCCCCTTCATTTATGCATTTCAGAAGGAAATCTCTGACCTGGTCATGAATACCAAGAATACTGAAAGATTCCATGATTTCCGGTCTGATCTGCTTATTCTTGCGAAAGGCGTAAGTTATCTTTGGAACATAGGCTGGATTGAAAGCAGCCTGCTTTGTGAGGATATTCAGAGCAATTATCGAAACATCACTTGATTCATCTGAAATAAGATGAAGCGAAAGGCTTTCAGCAGTTGTATTTGAGCTTTTTATCAGAGCCAGAAGACATTCCCGCCTTATTCTGTGATCCGGGATTCTGCATAGATCCGCAAGGACAGTTTCACTTGACGGCGACCCGATATCTCGAAGAACCTGTATCATGTTTCGGGCTGTGTACCAGTCAGAGTTAGGGAGATTGAACGATGCTTTGTCCACCTGGGAATTGAAAGCGGTAACTATATCCTTGAGTCTGTTGTGAATTGTAGAAAGACCTCTCTTTCCCATGCTGAGAAGAATTTTAAACGCTTTTGCTCTGATCCTTCTGTTGTCTTCGTTGAATATGTTTACAAGCTGTGATACAAGATTCTCAGGTGGTAGAATTGCAGCCAGCTGTTCGGCTTCCTTTGAAACATTTGTGTCATCTGAAAGCAGCCTGGGAATCAGGGCTTCAGCTGCCGATAGGGTATCCAGTTTCCTCTGAGCTTCTGAAAGAGATCTTTTTCTGGCTGCTTCCAGCTCCGTCCTTGGGTACTGCATTGCCTGAAGATTGCTAAGGATATTACCGGCCTTCAGCGCGATAGACATATTTCCGCGGGCAAGAAGAGCCTCCATAAGAGAAGCGGTAAGAATAACCGCCCTGTAGAGTACGTCAGGATCATGCTCACGTTTCAGCATTTTTGAAATACTCTCTATGATCTGGGAGGTGGAGTTCTCTTTTCCGCGCTCAACAGCAAGAAAAACCATGTCCTGAAGTTTCCCAACGGTTCTATGACGGACATCCGGATCGGGAGAAGAAAGGCTTCGAAGAAGACTGTCAATTATCTTGCGGATCGCTTTCCATGCCATTCCGCGTTGAACATAGATATTGGATAGCAGTCCTTTTTCAAGTAAAGACGGGTCAAGTGCGTTAATAAACCTTGCAATCAGACCTCGCTGCTCTTCCTTATCATCATTCGCGGCGGCAAGAACGGATTTCAGAGCATCACCAAGATTCTTGCCGGGAAGAACATCAATACTGTCTCCCCTTTCCAGCCTGTCAATGAGTTCGGAAAAGATCGCATCTTCAACAGTTACTTCGCTCCGTGCCAGTGTACGGTCGGAATCACCCTTTTCCGAGATAAGTTCGTAGTGGAAACGGTTAATTGAAATTGTATCAAGTCCGCGGAGTTCGATCAATCTGGCCATTCCACCATGTTCTGCAATATAGACGGGAGGTCTGTTGAATATCTTGGCGAAAATCTGTATTTGGTCTCCTGTAATTCCCGGACTAAATGAAATACTGCTTATTTTTCTATCTGAAAAGGATCGTACAAATCCTCCTGAGCCTAAACTTTTTCTCTCCACTCGGAAATCATTTACCATAACCGTATCGCCCATGATGGACAGGGTTACCTGTGCATTTTCCCCGAGAAATTTCGAAAGGATGCTGGTAAAAGCATCGGTAGAGGGTTCAATTGAAGGGTGTCCGGAAGGAAACATCTGTAAAGTCTTCATCAGCAGTTCAAGGCGTTTGATCAGGTTTTCAGCGTTTCTCTGTGCAAGGGCCTGAGACATCTGACCTGATCCCTTGTGGGAAATCAGATTGTTCCCGACAGAGTAATATTCGATCATTTCCTTACTGAACGTGAACTGCCATTGACCGGGAACGGTTTCTATGAAATCCATCTCGGACAGGATATCCTTCATGAATTTACGAATGTTTACCGGGAATGAACTAAGGCTGACATGAAAAATGTTACTGCTTGGTTCTTTGCTTTTCAGTACTCTGACAGCGATGTCAGCTCCTGAACAGTCAAGATCGACCTCAGGGTCAAGAAGATCATCCTGTATAAGAATGTAGATAACCTCTATCAGCATAGCTAATTTTGAATAGAAGAATTTTCTTGCACTTGATGGTATTCTGTCAAACAGCTCCCAGGCTGTCTCAAGAGATGTTTTCGAGAACCAGTCAAAAAGAATTGGCCAGTTCCAATCAGGGAGAGAGTTCGAAAGGAGGGATCTGTCCATAAGGAACAGGAAAGTAAGGCCTGCTTCAATCCGTCTGCAGGAGTCACTAATTATCAAGCCGAGAACAGGACCAATACTGTCCGGCTCATATCCGGATATAAAAGTGGAAAGAGTTTTAATTCTTTCTTCTACCATTTCCTGAGAAGACACGGCTTTTGCCAGTCTTGCTGCTGCCATTTCAGGACTTTGTTGATCTTTCAAACATAACTCCAGTTGAAATTACACATACTATGTAATGATATTCAATTTGAATATTCAGAGTCAACAGTAATAATTTGTGAAATAGAAAGCAGAACCCTACGATGAAAATATGTCAATACAGAAGTATCAGTTTCAGGAATTGCTTCTATTCGGGAACGACACCACCTGGATATCTATCCCTGGGAAACTCCCCCGATTCAGCATAATATCTGAAAAGAGCGGTTCTGAACATGTCATAGTCACTGATTATTCTTGCTGCATGTGCGTTCAGTTGCATTCCCATGAATTTAGGTTCACAATACCAATCAGTTATCAAGACCATTAACTCTACATAATATAGTAACAAAAAGCACTGAGACAACGGGAGGTTTATGGCAGAGCTGATAGGATTTCCCAGATCCCTCTGATTGATATTGAAGCTGGAGTTTCAGGATCATAAGCAGTGACAGGCATTCCTTTAGACATGGAAATCGTTACTGAATCATCGTATGGAATTCTACCCAGAAGAGTGATGTTCTCAGCCCGGCAGAAAGCTTCTATTTCATTAGTTTTATCCAGATTTATATCGCTTCTGTTAATACATACAGCCGGAGTTATTCCGAAGTGCCTTACCGTTCCGAGTATTCTTGAAAGATCATGAATAGCGGAAACACCGGGTTCTGTAGAAATAACAGCAAGATCAGCGCCTGCGGATGCAGCTATAACGGGACAGCCGATTCCAGGAGGACCATCAACCATGAGAAGCGTGCATCCTGTTTTTTCACAGGTTTCGATTGCAGCATTCTTAACAATTGTAACCAGCTTTCCGGAATTCTCTTCACCGGCTTTCATTTCCGCGTGAAATAGTGGCCCATATGATGATCGGGACAAAAACCATTTTCCCGCTGTTGCTCTGTGGCTGTTGATCGCGTTTACAGGGCACTGATAAAGACAGGAGTTACATCCCTCGCAGCTTATTCTATCTATTTTGTAATCACTTATATCCTGATTGGAATGAGGTGGAATGACTGCGTCATATCTGCATACATCGAAGCATCTTCCACAGCCGGTACAAATGTCGGTATCGATTTCAGCCTTAAAACCACCTTCGAATGAATGCTCCTCCATCAACTCAGGTTTCAGAAGAATCTCCAGATTGGCAGCATCCACATCCGCGTCGGCGAGAACAAGTTCATTCTCATCAAACGCAAGATGTGCAAGGGCTGCGGTGAGAGAGGTTTTACCGGTTCCTCCCTTACCGCTGAGTACGACGATCTGCCTCATTACGACATCTCTTTTCTTATTCTATTAAGGATATCCAGGAACACTATCCCGTATTCCGGACAACCATGAATCAGAGGGATTCCCTCTGAAAGCACCTCTGCTATTTTCCGATCCATAGGGATTCTGGCCAGGATCGGGAGGTTTTCTGATTTGCAGTATTCCTCTACTTTCGAGTCACCGATTCCGTCCCTGTTGATTATGACTCCTGTCGGGATATTGAGCTGATTTACAACCACATCGACCGCGGCTTTCAGATCATGCAGTCCGAAAGGAGTCGGTTCTGTTACGAGAACAACGTAATCACTTCTGCTGACTGCTTCAACTACAGGACAGGATGTCCCCGGGGGAGCATCTATGATCACAAGACCATCCCGCTCTTGATGAAGGTATTCTTTTAATAAAGAGGAAATTGTCGGAACGGGCATCGCCTGACCTATATTCATAACCCCTCTCGCGAAATCTACTGATGAGGTCGTTCCCCCCTCTATTTTACCTGTAACATGAAGGATTTCCTTTATTGCGTTTTCCGGACAGACGAGCATGCAGCTGGCACAGCCATGGCACATATCCCGGAATACAAGTGTTTTGCTGCCGGCAACAGCAATCGCGTTCCAGACACAGACTTCAGCGCATTTTCCACAGTATGTGCATTTATCATCATCAACTTCCGGGACCAGTACACCGGTCTCTCGCTGTAAACTGTAGTCGGGGTCAAGAAAAAGACCTGCATTAGGTTCCTCTACATCGCAATCGAGAAGAAGAGGACGGGAACCGGTTTTCTCTTCCGCAGCTACAAGGGCAAGGCTGACAGCGACCATGGTTTTGCCCGTGCCGCCTTTGCCGCTTGCTACTGCTATTACCATTTCTCTTACTCTCGAGTCATTCCTGTCCCGCATTTTGGACAGGTTACTTTGTTACATGCTTGTCCCGGCTGATGTTGAATTTTGTGACCACAAGCCGGACAAACGCAATTTCCTCCGGGGCCGGCAGCGTATGGTCCTCCGCCCCGGCCTCTGCCGCCGCTGCCGTCTCTTTGCTGGCCCCTGCCAATACCTCGGCCCATTTTCAATCCCCTTTCTAACTGCTTTTCTCTGGATGCGGAGCGATGATCTCGTCAAGTTTGTTAAGCAGGTATTCAGCTTCCTCTTTTAGCCGGTCAACTGGTTCTTTCTCATATTCAGATTCTCCATGACCGTGTTCTACGCTCTCCCTGCATGGTGCTGCAGCAGAAAGATGCCCTGTGAGATACTGCATTACGGCACTTTTCACAGAACCTGTCGCGCCTGTTGAGCATTTAATACCATAGTTACTGAAGATGCTGATTGCGCGGCCTCCCATTCCTCCTGCAATCATTACGTCAGCGCCAAGGCTGTTCACGAAATCGGGCACCTGACCCGGGGAATGAGCGGAAAAGAAAGGATTCTCTACTGCTTCTGTTCTCAATATTTCATTGTTATCAATGTTGATAACTGTGAAATACGGACATCTTCCAAAATGATGACTTACGGAACTGTCAAGAGTTTTATCATTGTCCGATGATACTACTATTCTCATAGAGTTATCCTTCACTGATTCTGTCTAGTTGTTCAAGAATGTCCGCAACCTGTACTCTGAGATCGCGAAGTTTTTCTGTCAGCATCAGAAGTTCATCAGCATTTTCGCTGATTCCTTTGGAACTGCCTTCAGAATTTCCAGCAATACCGGAATGGTTCTTTGCCGTAGCTGATCCCATTTCATCGAGTTTCCCGTTTGTGAAAGCTTCTACGGTTTCCTTCACTGTTCCGTTTTCAGCGATGTAGCATGATACAGAACCGGCCTGGAGAACTTCAAACGCGTTTGGACCAATGTTTGCGCTCAGAACAGCAGCTGGGTCTTTCTTAAGAACGAACTGAGCTGCCATTATTCCTGCTCCGCTGCTCTGGCTGGTAGAAGGATTTTCAAAGGGTTCATATGACATATCATCTGTGTCAACCAGAATGAACCATTGAGCTCTTCCAAAAACGGGACTGATCTTTGAATCAAGATCCTTCCCCAGTGAACTGACTATTACTTTCATCTATTTCTTTTATCCCTTTCTTTGTTCTATCATTTGCTTGATGCGGCCGGCAATATACTCAATTGTATCCGCTACATTCTGTACCTGCCTCTTCAGGGAATCCGTTTCAACGAATTCAGGATTCCGGGGAAGATCGTTCTGCGGATATCTACGCCAGAGCGGTAGCCCTGTCTCATAGAAACGGTTTCTATAGCCTCTTCCACCTCCCTGACCATATCTGACAAAACCTCTTCCTGCTCCCCTTCCGGGAGCCGAGTCATATCCGCCTGCCGGAAAACCGGCACACCTTCCCATAGCTCTCCCTGTCAAAGGCCCCTCTCCACGAGGTCCACTTCCATCTCCTGCTGGCATGATTACTCCTTTCTCCTCTTTGTTTCTCCATCGTTTGCATGATGGACTTTCATGTGATTGTGATATTCATGAAAGAAACTGTGCAGAATTCTGTCAGTTTCTTTAAGATCTTTTACCCAGGTATCAAGGTAGAGATTACCGTCTTCCGTAAGAGTGTAGACTCTTCTGGCAGGACCCGAGTCACCCTCGGACCACTTGGAAGTAACGAATCCTCTTTCCTCGAGACTTCTTAGAATTCTGTATATAGTGCTGGAATCAGCCGGATTTCCTCCGAATCCAAAACGGTTAAGGTTTTCAAGAAGTTCGTAACCGTGCGATTCTCCGGCATGAAGCAGTAGAAGAAGGCATGGTTCAAGAAACCTCCCGATTCTTCGTCTGCATCCATCCTGAGCTCCAAATCCCCTTCGGCCTCTTCGCAGCATACTGTTCCTTTCATCTATGTGCAAATAGCACCTAGATGATAATAACATATAAATTAATGTCAAGTTCTTCTTCACGGATTATGAGTTCGCTCCACAATAAATCATTTTGAATATGAACTGATTGATGTTGAGGAGATGAAAAGTATTCGTAATAGATATATCTGCATATGACGGAGACGCCTGTTACCTATATATTTAACCTAATAGAAAAATAAAATTTTTTACTAATTGGATAGATTAATAAATTCTTCAAATCCATTCACAAGAAAACGTTTCTGGAACCAGGAGTAATACAATACTGTTATCAGCTGAGACTAGAGGAAACCTTGTGAAAATATGAAAGATAGCAGAGATACCGATCAGATACTCAAACATCTTGAATCTGTTACAGATAGGATGTCAAAGCTTGAAAAAGAACTGAATTCACGAAGAACAATTCTTGAAACAATTCTTGATATTATTGATAGTCTTGTTGTTATTATTGATAAAGATGGAACTGTCAAGTTCGTAAATGTGCAGTTTGAAAAAGTAATAGGGTTTAGCACAAATGAATTAGTCGGCAAAGTAAACTGGTCCCGATTTGTTGCTGAAGAGGATATCGAACGCGCTAGAGGATACTTCTTTGACAGAACAATGGGATCCGGTGATCCTCCGTCAATATACAATCTTCGAGTTATCCTTCCAGGGAAAGAATCCCGACTGATGCAGGCAAATGTCGCGCTGATTCCAGGAACTGATGATAGAATAGTAGTGCTTAAAGATCTCTCTGAAGTGATTCAGGCCCAGAATAATGTAGCAGAGAGCGAAGAAAGATATCGTGCTGCCATTGAGAACACGAGAGATGGAATCCTGATCTGCAATAAAGACAGAGTTCTTTTTACAAATACCAGTTTCTGCAATATGACCGGCCAGACTCGCGAACATATTTACTCTGTTAATCCTATTACGCTGTTTCATCAGGATGACAGGAGTAAGCTTCTCTCAATAATCAGGGCAGAGGGGAAAGGTTTAAAGAAAACAAAGATTCTTGAAATCAGAGTACATAAGAAAGAAGGATATTTTCAGGGAGAACTGTCCGCGGCCGGAATCAAGTACCGTAACAGTCATGCTGTGTTTATCTCGATCAGACAACTTTCGGAGCGCAAAAAGATAGATAAGGAACTGCAGGAGAAGCACGGTTTTCTGGAATCACTGATAGAGAATTCACCGATTGGAATTTCTGTTCACGACAGAAACGGAACGCTTCTGATGGCAAATAACTCCTGGAGAAGAATCTGGAAAAAGACGAAGAAAGACCAGCTGGAAAAGATGATTCCCAGATCTGAACTCATAATGGATGACAAAGATTCCTATCTCGGAGATTACATCAGAGCGGTAGAGGAGATATATCGTAAGGGAGGAGAGCTCTACATCCCTCAACTCAGGCTTCTTAACCCTTATCCGGAAGGAGCAGAATGGATTTCGCACCACTTCTACGCTCTGAAGGGTGAAGATGGAGAAGTGGATAAAGTCATTACGCTGACGGTAGACCTCACCGAATCATTCAAAACCAAAGAAGAACTCGAAGTAACACGAGACAAGTATAGAGAGCTATCCAGAAATATACCGGTTGCCATATACAGATCCACGACAAAACCTGGTGGACGAATTCTATCCGCTAACCCTGAGATGTTCAATATGTTCAAGATCGCAAATGTTGAGGATCTCGGAAATATCTGTGTTCAGGAACTTTACGTTGATACTGATAGAAGACAGGACTTAATTGAAGAGATTCATAGTAAAGATGTGGTTGAGAATTTTGAAGCGGAACTGAAGAAGCAGGACGGAACCACGTTTCTTGCATCGATTTCAGCAAAAGGAATAGTAGGAAGCAGTGGAGAGATCGAGTACATCGAAGGCATAATAAGAGACATAACCAATCAGCGCCGAATAGAGGAAGACCAGCAGAAAGTTGAGAATCTGGAATCAATAGGAACCCTTGCTGGTGGTATTGCACACGATTTCAACAATCTCCTGATGAGCATTCAGGGAAACATCTCGCTCGCCATATCGGGGATTGATGAAAAAGAAAGCCGTAATCGCCTGATTCTTGCGGAAGCTGCTACAGATGCTGCTGCTGATCTAACAAGACAGCTTCTTACATTCTCAAAAGGTGGAGTTCCCGTGAAGAAGAAAGTTAATCTAAAAGATATTGTTCCCGCAGCAGCACAGTTTGCGTTGAGAGGGTCCAGCATATTGGCGGAATACGACATTAACGAAGATCTTGATTTTGTTGAAGTTGATGTCGAACAGATATCTCAGGTTATCAAGAACATAGTCCTGAATTCAGTTCAAGCTATGCCGGAAGGTGGAATAATAAAGATAACCTGCAGAAATATGGAAATTCTGGAAGAAAAAAATGATTTAAAGACAGGCAGTTATGTGCTTACTTCAATAAAGGATTTAGGAGAGGGAATTCCCGCCGATAATCTGGCAAAGATATTCAATCCTTACTTCACAACAAAGAAAAGCGGCACAGGGCTGGGTCTTTCTATGTGTTATTCCATTATTTCCCGACATTCAGGCACTATCCGGGTTTTTTCCGAAGAGGGAGAAGGAACTGAATTCAAAGTATACCTGCCGATTGCAAATGAATTTGTTGTTGAAGAAGATATGACTGAAGATTATGAAAATTCTGTACAGGTTGATGATTCGATATATGTTCTTGTTATGGACGATGACCCCGGGATAAGAGATGTGCTTACTTGTATGCTTGAGATACTCGGACACAAAGTTGAAGAATGTGAAAACGGTGCGGATGCGATATCTTTTTACAAAAAACAGATGTCTTCTGAAAACCCATTCGACATTGTCATTATGGATTTAACCATACCCGGAGGAATGGGCGGGGAAGAAGCTATCAAATATCTCAGGGAAATAGATCCTGAAGTAAAAGCTATAGTATCCAGTGGATACTCAAATAATCCTGTGATATCTCACTACGCCGATTTCGGTTTTTCCGGAAGACTCGCAAAACCATTCAAAGTTTCAACACTTAAACGAGAGATTCACTCTGTCCTCAGTAAATGAAAGCAGGCAGAAGCCGGTATTCGATCTTGAAGATACCGGCAGAATATTCAACAGGAAGACAATTAGAAAAGGTGTTATCCTCTTTCTCTTCATCTCAATAGCAGCACTTGCAGGTATTTTCCTCTACTCGAATACAGAAGATTCCATTGAAGCTCTTTCAAATCTGCACCCTGTATATCTTCTTTTGATACTGCCCCTGTCGTTTTTTGACCTCTGGCTCGGAGGACTGAGGATTCATGTATTTACCCGCAAGCTGAAACCGGGGACAAGTACATGGCTGAGCTTCAGGGCAAATCTTGCCAACATTTTCATGGGTGCGGTTACTCCATCACAGACAGGCGGTGGTCCGGCACAGCTTTTCATTCTGCAGCAGGGGGGGATATCCATTGCAAGGGGAGTGTCGATTGGTATAATAAATTTTCTATCGACGATTGTATTCTTCATTATTGCCTCGGGTGGAGCACTTCTGTTTCTTGAAGGGAAATTTTCATCGAAAGTTGTAAACCACTTGATCGTAGCTGGTTTCGCAGTATTCTGTTTTCAGTTCATAATTGTTCTGACAGCGTTGCTGAAACCATCGATTTTTAAACGTTTCTTCAATTTTCTGACAGGATTTTTTACCAGGATACCCAGGATCGCAAAAAAGGCAGAAGCTCTGCAAGAATGGTTCGATCAATTAGTAGAACATTATGGAGATGCCTGCAAATTCTTCTTTAAGAAAGAATTGCTGGTAGTTCTACAGAGCTTCGTGCTCACGGTAGTGCTGTACCTGAATAAGTTCACGCTTGCATACTTCATTATGAAAGGCATAGGCGGAACCGGAGGATATGTAGATGTGATCGCAATACATATGATTATTTTCTTTATCTCCTATTTTGCTCCGAGCCCGGGAGCCAGCGGAGTAGCGGAGCTTACAACAGCTGCATTGATGAGTTCTTTAATAGCAAGGAATCTCCTTCCACTATTTACACTTCTGCAGAGATTTTTCCTGCTGTATGTTCCCGTGATTCTGGGAGTGTTTACCGTTATGAGAGCGCTTCGAAGAACAGAAACCGCAAACATTGCCGGAGACATCAATAATATTTCAGGAAAGGTTTGAATTGAAAGCATTCAAGGCATACGATATCAGGGGAGTATACGGCAGAGATTTTGATGGAGCGACAGTTTACAGAATAGGATATTTCCTTCCCGGACTTCTTTCAGCAGAGAAGGTTCTGGTCGGTTACGATTGCAGGGAATCAACACCCGAGGTATTGCAACATCTCATAGAAGGTATCACAGATGCGGGAGCAGATGTCTTTAATATGGGACTCGCAACAACACCAATGGTCTATTTCGCGACAGCAACACACGGATTCAAAGCCTCGGTCCAGATTACCGCTTCGCATAATCCAGGAGAATACAATGGTTTAAAAATATCCCGTAGTGGAGCTCTTCCTGTCGGATACGATTCGGGTCTGAGAGAACTGGAAGAAATGGTTGAAAATATGGATGCAGAACCGTCTGCACTCAAGGGTGAGCTATTTGAACTGCCGAACATAAAGGATGAATATCTGTCATTTCTGAATAAGTTCAGCGGAGATTATTCAGATCTGCATTTCGGAATTGACTGCTCGAACGGAATGGCTTCAATACTTGTGAATGATCTTTTCGGATCCACTCCGAAGGTCATTTACGATGTTCTGGATGGCACTTTTCCAAACCACCCTCCGAATCCTCTGGATGAGAAGAACACCAGAGACCTGAAAGACCTGGTAATAGAAAACGAGCTGGAAATAGGGGTTATTTTTGATGGTGACGCGGACAGGGTCATGTTTGTTGATGACAGAGGCAGATTTGTTCGTCCAGATCTGATCACTGCCGTTCTGGGACTCCATTATCTTCTTGAACGGAAAGGATACGTTCTGTGTGACATACGAACGTCACGAGCTGTCATCGAATACATTAAAAAACTTGGAGGTCGACCGTTCATGTGGAAAGTCGGTCATTCTCATGCCAAGATGAAAATGAGGGAACTGAACGCAATTTATGGAGGGGAGCTGGCAGGTCATTACTATTTCAGTGAATTCTTCAACTGCGATTCCGGCATGATTGCAGCGCTTCTTGTTCTGAATATTGCAATGCAGTTAAAAGTGAATGGAATAACGTTCTCTTCTCTGATCGATTCAATTTCGACTTATTCGAACTCCGGAGAAATCAATTTCAGGATTGATGATAAAAAAGCGGCAATGGAGAGTCTGAAAGACTACTTCACTTCCAGAGAAAAGCCGGAAGCAATTTATGACTTTGATGGATATAGAGTTGAATTTCGCGACTGGTGGTTCAGCATAAGACCTTCCAATACAGAACCCTATCTGCGGCTTGTTGCTGAAGCGGTTGACAAGAACCTTCTGGAATCGAAGCTGAAAAAGATAGAACAGTTACTGGGACAAGAGGGACACAGCTGAAAGTGCCCCCCTGGTTCCTGATATTCTATCTGATAAGCATAACCTGTCTGGTTATAGAACCGACTTCTGTCCACATTCGTACGAAGTAGACTCCAGAAGCTGCGGGGTTTTCATCGGCGTCCCTGCCATGCCATATGACCGTATGCTCCCCGGCTGAAAATTCCTGTCCGGCAAGAGTCTTAATCTGTCTTCCGGAGAGGTCATAAACAGAGATTTCCGCAAATCCGGGTGAAGCAAGGTTGAACGGTATGACAACCTGCGCGGAGAAGGGATTGGGATAGAGAGGATCTATCGAAAGAACAGAAGGAACAGCATCTCCCCCCCCAATACCAACTGAAAGATTGCTCAGAGCCTTCATGCAGAAATTAGCAGTGGTATCCACTGTTGTAAGATCTGTCCAGGTTGAGCCGTTAAGATAGTAGCTCTCGCCCGGGCTTGCAGATGATTCTACAATCGTTCTATAACTCGCTCCGAGCAGTACAGGAACATCCGAGGTACAACCAAAGGGTTGCCCTCCATCCAGAAGCTCCAGATAGACATAAAAATCGCATCCTGTATCGATATTTACCGAAGTTGAAAGATCTATGGTATGAAAGCCGGTATATGAAGCTGTACCGCTTTCACTCGAGAGTTCATTAAGCAGCTCTCCTCCGGAGAATGTTTCGAAGATCTTGACTGTATAATCAACATTTTCCACAGCAGTGAAAAAACTGACCGCTTCCACCGTTTCATAATTGTCAGCCACGAAAGCATTGAATGCCTCTGTTGCGGTCAGAAGAGTATCTCTCCATCCATGGTAGTCGTGGTAGTATGTATTGGAATATGCGAGAGGTTCTACATCACGAAGAGAAATAGCGCCCATCGTGGGGTTCTGGCAGCAGTGCTTATCGTAGAAGGATATCCAGAAGTATCCGCTATTCCCCCAGCCGGTGCCCCAGCTGTTTTTGCAGAGCCAGGCTCCGGGCTGCGGAGCCTGCGTCGGCTTCGCGTTATCCCAGCCTATGATCGATATGGCATGGTTCGGGTCAAGTGTGCTGGATGGCGGCTGATAGTGTATATAGCCTGACATGAAGCTGCCATCGTAACACATGCATGTTCCAATGACTCCGTGATCCATGATGACCTGCTTGATTTCATTGATATTCTCAAGGTTTGTTCCCGCTGTGTACCATGCGATCGTCCTTGGATAGTAGTAATGATAACCTGGCTGATATCTATCGGGAGGAGTATTATAGGACTGACCATCAATGTTTCTTACAGCTCCCTCTCCTCTGGTGAGATATGCTGAAGTCACAAGGTAGTCACCCCCCTGGTGCACTTCAAGCCCGCCACCGGTGGGAGGGTCTGTATCATCATTGTTGAACTGGTTGAAACCGTTCCACCAGTCAAGATGGTATTCAGCAAGATCAGGCTCGCCGACTTCTCCCGCCGCTGCCCAGACACCCGTCATTAAAAGATTTCCCTCAATGGCTGACATTGCTCCAAAGGTCCAGCATGTGCCGCCCTGCTGGCTTTTTACGGAAGTTACATAGTTCTCGCCGAAGACATTGCGTAAGTCAAAATTTGAAGGCGGATCAGCGACTGAAAAGGAAACAAGGCATAAAAGCAGAAAAAGTAATAACAGTTTATTCATCAAAGAACCTCCAAAGAAAAAATTCACAAATAGTCCGTCATTCTATTGTAACATGAATTTGGCGGTACAGTTCCAACAATAATGCCTGTATATATTGAGTAGGTCAAGATTGCAGTTTGATCCGTGCAGATGGAAGCAAAGACTTATATATTTGTCAAGTGCTGATTAGAAGTCTGAACGTAAAGACTTTTCAGAAAATACCGCGGACCAGGAATTTTGTATCCGACTATCATTAATCCTGTTAAATCGGAAGGAGCATTTCATGCTCGAAAAACTCAGAACGATGATCAATGGAGTTAAGGCGGATTTTATTGATATAAGGTACGAGATCAAGAGGCAGACTCTCATAAGTTTCTCCGGCAGAGAGATCAGGCAGATAGGTTCCAACAACACCGATGGATATGTCGTGAGGGTGTTGAAAGGTGGAGGATTCTCCACCGCCACGGTAACAAAGGAAGAAGATGTCAACCGTGCACTGGAGCTCGCTGTCGAAGGGGCCGAGACAATAGTTGCTACAGGAGGCAGAAAATCCGCGCTTGAGCAGGTGCCGGTTATCCGGGACAGAGTCACACTTGAACTGAACGGAGATCCCAGGGAGGTCTCAATTGATGAAAAACTGGCTCTGACCAGAATGTATAACGATCTTATGCTGGAGCAGCCCTCAATTGAAACAACTAACCTTTCATACAAAGAAATCGGCAGGGAGAAGTACTACGTCAACTCGGACGGATCAGCTGTTTCAGAAGAGATTCTGACGACGAATATTGCAGGTGAGGTTATTGCAAAGCGTGACAGCCTGCTTCAGAATATAAGAATCTCGATTGGCGGGGCTGACGGATATAACCGTCTTCTCGGCAGAAACAGGGATTTTGTCAAACGAGCTCGGATCGCAGGAAAGCTGCTTGATGCAGAACCGGTTAAGGGCGGCACATACAATGTGATACTCAGTCCTCTTCTAACCGGTGTATTCACTCATGAAGCTTTTGGCCATTTCAGTGAGGCGGATATTATTGAGGATAACCCCTCTCTGAGAAAGAAGATGTCTCTGGGGGAATGTTTAGGTACGGAACAAGTTACAATAATTGCGGATTCAACAATCCCGAATCAGATCGGTTACTACAAATACGACGATGAAGGTGTCGAAGTGAAACCGGTCACGCTTATGGACAGAGGCGTACTGACCGGAAGGCTTCACTCCCGCCGTACCGCAAAAGCTTACGGAGAACCGGTAACAGGTCATTCGGTGGCTGAAGATATGCGTTTTGAACCCATAATCAGAATGGGAACTATCTATATTGAAGCAGGAGAGAAAAGCTTTGATAACCTGCTCGAAGAACTCGGTGAAGGACTCTACCTGGTTGACGGTAAAGGCGGCCAGACAAGCGGGGAGAATTTCACATTTGGAGCTCAGTACGGTTTCATCGTGAAAAATGGGAAACTCGGTCCGATGATTCGTGATATCAATATTATGGGCAACCTGTTCACCACTCTGCAGAATATTGTTGCAGTCGGGAATGATCTGACACTTTCGGAAAGGGGGGGGTGCGGAAAAGGGCAGCTGAATATCAAATCCGCTCTTGGAGGGCCTCACATTCTCATTCGCGATATGGTAGTGGGGGGTGTATGACATGAAAAAACTTCTGGAAACAGCATCAGGAATGTCGGATCAGGCAGAGGTTTACAGTATACGAACTGATTCAAGCGGTCTCGAGATGAGAAATGGTACTACGACAGATCTGTCCGCATCAATTCAATCAGGATTTGCAATCAGGCTGCTGAAGGATGGCAGAATAGGGACGGCTTACACGAAGAACCTTCTTGACAGAGAAGAACTTGTTAATAACGCTCTTAATTCTCTTAAAGGAAATGTGAAAGCTGGATTCTCCTTTCCTGATACCACGGATTTACCTTGTCCTCAAGTTCCCGATGAATCTATTGCCGGGATGGGATTTCACGATCTTCATATGCTCTCGGAGAGAGTGCTTGATAATCTTAAAGGAAAGATTGAGGGACAGATTGATATTCGTACAGGGAGAGGCATTAGTGATATCACGATTATCAATACCAGCGGACTCGATGTCTCAAGCAAGAATTCCTTTATGTATACATTTATTTCTCTGCTCTTTCCGAACACAGAGACTTCGGTTCACAAGATATTCATGAGAAGGAAAACAGCTGATTTCCCGACGGGGGAACTGGATAAACTGGTGAATATGTACCTGGCAGGCTTGCCTGAAGTGGAGATCCCCACAGGCAAAATGAAGGTAATATTCATGCCTGACGCAATGTACACACTTATCTGGAGACTATCAGCCGCTGCGTCCGGCAAATCCTTCTACAACAGAATATCACCTCTTCAGAATAAGCGCGGCGAGCAGATCGTTTCAGAAAAGTTTACTCTGTACGGTGACCCGACCGATCCGGACGATGTTTCCCGGCGAGATTTTGATGATGAAGGCGTGCCAACCAGGAAACACACGATAATAGACAGAGGAGTTTTCAAAGATCTGATTCTCAATCTCGATTACGCTGAAAAACTGAACGAGAAACCTTCGGGGAATGGATTCAGAGACGAAGTGTGGGGGGGAGAGACGATCTCGATACTTCCAGCCCCTTCACTGCAAAGCCAAAGGATCTCGCCCGGAAATACTTCTTTGGAAGAGATGATCGCCTGTATCGATAAAGGGGTCATCGTTCTCGGAGTTCTTGGCGCCCATTCGGGCAACATTCTTAATGGTGATTTTTCTGTTGGACTCAATCCCGGATATTACGTTGAAAATGGCAGGATCAGGGGAAGGGTCAAAGACGGAATGGTTGCGGGCAATGTCTACGAGATATTGAAGAATATCGAACATATCGAGGATACACTTCACAATACTTTAACGGGGGGAAAATATCCCGCAATACTGATAAATGATGTCAGTGTTGCTGCTAAAGATTGATGTATCATTCTGACACGCATTTATGTAAAACTGACAAATTGGAATTCAACGCATAACACTATTCCACTTTCTGGAAAGTATTTTGCTCGTTATGCAGTGTGAACATTAGAAAACCGATCCGGGGACATGCAACTTTATGCGTGTCCCCAAAAAGCATGACGCTCTGGCGCGTGTCCCCCATAAACTTGGTTCCGCTGCATCTCCTCCTGCTATATTCCTCATGGTTACAGAAGAAACAGGAAACAGGGGAGGATTAATTAATGCGATTTTCAGAACTTGCACGGGAGACCAGATCAATTCGCCGCTTCAAACAGAATGTCAGGCTTTCAACAGAGAACATCCATAAGTTTATTGATTCAGCCAGACTTGCCCCCAATGCAGCTAACCTTCAGGTGTTGCGATTCAGTGCAGTAACAAAAGAAAACAATTGCGAAAAGATATTCCCGGCACTGAAATGGGCCGGTTATCTTGAAGAATGGCAAGGTCCGGAGGAGGGCGAGAAACCGGCAGCCTATATAGTGATTCATACTCCGGATGAGGAAAAACCATTTACGAAAATGGACGTGGGAATTGCAGCAGCATATATAGTTCTCTCTGCAAGAGAATCAGGTTATGGCTCATGCATCATATTGAGTTTTGACTGCGGAATTATTTCAGAATCAGTGAATACTCCCGAGGGTTACAGCCCACAGCTTGTCATAGCCATAGGCGTTTCAGGGGAAGAAGTTATTCTTGAGGCTGCACGAAAGGATATAAGATACTGGAGAGACGAACTTGGCAGACATCATGTTCCAAAACTCAGATTGTTCGAAATACTAACGTAACAATAACATATATTGGAGGATCAGAATGATCAGCTCGGAGATATACTCGGATCGCAGACAGCGACTGATAAAGGAAATGCCTGAAGAGTTCGCCTTAATCCTCCCCCCTTCCGTATCAAAACCATCCAGTGCGGATGGACACTATCCTTACACTCCGAATCTGAATCTTGTCTACCTGACAGGCATAACACAGCCTAGAACATGGCTTGTCATACACAGGCGAAAGTATATGGATGTCAGAGAAGACCTCTTCATAGATGCCTACGACGAAACTCACGCAAAATGGATTGGATCTGTTCTGAGAAAGGAAGAAGCTCAGGAAAGAAGTGGAATAGAGAACATTTCATTCAATACAGGCGTGAAGAAGTGGATTGACCGAATCATTCAGCGCTGGGGAATAGAGAATGTCCTGGTGGACTATCCGATTGCCGGTGTTACAGGTGAAAAAGGCAGCAGGTTGAGGTTTGCAGACGAACTGCTTGCTGCATACCCGCATCTTAATTTCAGCAGGCTGTCAAAAGCAGTTTTCCGCATGCGAATGATCAAGGACTCTGTTGAGCTGGATCTGATACGGCAGGCGATAGAGCTTTCACGAAAAGGGTTTATGCGCGGTATCAAAGCTCTGAAACCAGGGATGCTTGAGTATGAATTCGAAGCAGAACTGCTGTACGAATTCATGCGAAACGGGGAGAAAACACCAGCGTTTCCAGCAATAATTGCCGGGGGAGGCCGCGCAATCTGCCTTCATTATGTCGACAATGACCAACCTCTCGAGGATGGAAGCCTGCTTCTTCTTGATTTCGGGGCCAGGAAACAACTGTACAATGCGGACATTTCAAGAACCGTTCCGGTGAACGGTAAGTACACAGACAGGCAGCGAGAACTTATTTTGATGGTCATAGAGGTTCAGGAGGAAGCAATACGGCTGCTTCGACCAGGGAAGCTGCATTCGAAGTGGAACTCTGAAGTTGAAGAGTTTTACGCCGGGATTCTGATGAAAAAAGGCTTCATTGAAACGAAAGAGGACATTAAGACTTTTTACTACCACCCTGTCGGGCACCATCTGGGGCTGGATACACATGATGAGAACGTTATCAGCGATGAACTTGAGGCGGGTATGGTCCTTACAGTGGAACCAGGATTCTATTCGGAAGAAGAAGGTATTGGTATAAGAATAGAAGACGATGTGCTGATTGGAGAAAAGGAAAATACGGTGCTTTCAGAGAGCATTCCGAAGCATCCTGATGAGATCGAAGCGATTATGGCTGGAGGAAACTGATATTGTATTTTCCATAGAAGATCTTAAATGGATGGAACTGGCTCTCGATCAGGCCGAAGAGGCTTTCAGAACGGGAGAAGTTCCAGTAGGCGCAGTACTCGTAGAACCTTCCGGGAGGTATTTTACCGATCGGAATCGAACAAGAGAAACAGGTCTTCCAGCTTCGCATGCTGAGCATCTGGTAATAACGGCGGCAGCGGAAGCAAGAGGAGACTGGAGACTCGACGATTGCAGTCTGTATTCCACCCTTGAGCCCTGTCTCATGTGCGGAGGTCTTGCAATCGTTTCCAGAATACCCTTCATCATCTACGGTGCATGGGATAAACGGTTCGGAGCATTCGGATCTGTCACAAACATCCTTGAGATGCCGAATCTTAATCACTATCCTGATGCAAAAGGAGGATGCCTTGCGGACAGGTCATCCCGGCTGCTGAAAGAATTCTTCCGTACGAATCGCATATAAGATCAGTACACGATTATTCCAGCCAACATTTAACGGATTGACAACAACAGTACTATTTTTATAATCTAGTCGGACTAGTCAGACTAGTCAGATTGTGCTGATATATGAAAAGGAAGGGATTATGCACGATAAGAAATGGCAGCTTCAGGAAGCAAAAAGCAGATTCAGTAATCTTGTAGAGCGCGTTCAGGAAGAAGGCCCGATAATTGTAACTAAATATGGTAAGAACTCGGTTGTAGTTATTTCCTGGGATGAATACAGGAAGATGGTTGAAAAAGAAAATGATTTAGTGACTTTTCTCAGAAATTCACCACTTGCGGGTATTGAACTTGATATAACTCGCGATAAACGAACTCCACGGAGAGTTGATTTATGAAATACCTCCTGGACACATGTGTTCTGTCAGAAATCATCAAACCGGTTCCGGACAACAATGTCATTGAATGGCTGCGGAATATTGATGAAGAAAACATGTACGTAAGCGCTTTGACTTTTGGCGAACTGGAAAAAGGTATCGAGAAAGCCCTGAATCTTACAAGAAAAAAGAGGCTCCAGATTTGGGTTCGTCAGGATTTGAGTTCACGGTTCGAAAATAGAGTGATAAATATCGATTTGAAGGTTGCTGCAAGGTGGGGCGAGGTTCAGGGGAAATCGGAAATAGATGGTAATCCAATGTCGGTAATCGATGGTCTTATTGCAGTCAGCGGTCTGGTACATGACTGTATTGTAGTGACAAGGAACACCTCTGATATGAAGCAGAGTGGAGTCGAACTGTTCAATCCATGGAGCCATACCTGAACTTGATCGATTGTTGACTATTGCTGTTTCTGCTGGCTTCTTTTCCTGTGAGGATCGCTGTTTTTGGAGACAGAACCGGCTCTCCCCGGGTTATGCTACTTACTCATATGTTTTCTGAAGACTTCTGAGAGTCTGTCATCATCCTCGCTCGAGCCGAACAGCCAGAGCATTTCCACTACATTCTTCTTATCATGTGTTGAATAAACGGAAAGGTGACAACCATGTTCCGCGTAGTCCTCAGAGAAGAAAAGACCCTTTTTAAGAGAATATGCCTCGACAAAACCCTTTCCCGGTGTCTCCACCCTGGCCCAGTCACCGACAAAGGACCACGATCCCGCATGTTTTCTTCCCTGTCGAAGGAGCGGTTCTTTCATTGAAGAGAACACAGCGTTCTCATGTTCTCCGCCCGGAGAAAGGAAACCGCGGACATCAAATTCACCGCCCAGATAAGTTTCGTGAAGGGCTTCAGGGCAGAACCTGGTTCGGACAACAGGCACACCTGGTAACATAGAGACTCGCCAGGTCAGTATCAGTGAGCCGTATTTCTTATGATCTATCTTCCACCTGAGTTCCCAGCCTTTTTCCATTAGACCGTCTGTTTCCAGCTCGAACCTGGTACATTCAGGCTTTATCGTGTCTAGTTTGAAAGGTTTTTCATGGAAGTCGTTTACCCTGGGCATTATTCCACCGAACCATGGCTTTTCCCAGGCGAAGTCCGAAGGGCCCGGGTGAGAGGACATAAGGAATTCCACCTCATCAAGTTTCAGGCTGTATACATGCCCGAATTCCGTTGGGTCAATAAAAGCCTTCATCCTCTCATTCTGAAGAACAAGAATCCCATCTTCCTCGAGAAGTTCTGTGGATTCAACAGTTTCGGGAAGTAATAGAACCGGATATACGGTCTTTCTCTCCGCCATAACAAGTCCGATCTCGCTGAAACCGGAACCGGATATCGCAGCGGAGATGGAAGTTCCTTTGAAGACAGGGCCTTCGGAGAGTACTTTGCCGTCGAGAGCAATGGCAGCTTTACGCTTCCCAAGCAGGCGGTGCGATAGCTGTACTTCCGCTCCATTCCGCATGACAGGTGTGATATTGTGGTTGAGAAAGCCGAACCGCTTATCGGTTTCGCCAAGCTTCCAGCCAAGGGATCTGGCTCTCCTGAAAAGACAGTCAAAATTACCGTCAGAAAAGAGTACCTTGAATACAGGTGATTCAGCAGATTCGCCTGGTTCAATAACGATTTCCTCAGTCTCGGGGCGATCGTACCGAAGCCGGGACCAGTCAGGGAAGTAGACTATCAATGATCTGTCGGGGCTGGATAAAGCCAGCCATGGAGCACCGAGTTCATCTACTTTTTTCGGTAGGTCTTCCGTCCAGTCAGGTATCTGATTGTATATCCTGCTGCCGGTGTAGACACCTTCTTTCAGAGGGATAGCGTCAGTTCCGGGGGCAAAGAGCTGGCCCCCGCCCCATACAGCCGAGAACTTGATTTTCTGTACGGAATCCGATCCGTTCCGAACAGCGCTGTTCACCTCAATGCAACCGGCTTCATTAAGTAGAAAGCTGCATTCGTGAACCATTCCGGGTCTGGCAGACCAGATGGTGCTTGCATTGATAACATTCCCGTCAAGTCTGAAATCGTACAGCTGATGCGGAAGATCCGAATTCCAGTAAGGCGGACCCGCGTAAAGTCTGATCCCTCCGAGGCTGGATGGTCTGTCATCCATACTGTGACCCCAGACGGACGTCCATGCTCCGGTTCTGGCCACCTCAACAGAAATATCCCTGCCAATGATTACTGCTGATTTCCTTGTGATCCTCGATTCAGGAATGCCGGTAAAGGGACCGCATACAAGTATGAGTTTTTCCTCGGCTCCGACTGAATCCTCCCAGCGGAAGGCTATTGCGAGTTCGTGCAGTCCGTTCGATAGTACAGGGAGAGGAATCCTGATCCTCTGAAAGATGCTTTTTTTAAGTTTGAACTTGTTCTCGTGGAGATTTTGACCGTTCATTGAAGTCAGCACCGTCACGTAATCGGCGTCAGCAAGATTCCTGAGATCGAGTTCAAGCTCACTCTGCCCCTGCTGAATTCTCCTGATAGAAGGTGAAAGCAACGATACAGGTTCTTCAGCTCTTATTCCAAGACCTAATTCCAGAGGGTTCTTTCCGGCAATCACCGCTGATACTCTGGGAGATCGGTCCCTTTCCGGTACGGGTACCTCTACCGGTTCATGAACGATGAGAAAGCCCGAAATCGCTTCATCCAGCGTAACCGATGATGGACCTGAAAGATATTCATGGGATTTTATATCAATTCTATCAGGCAGGGAATTCCCTGCAAGAGTTATGCCGACTTCTCTGCCGAAGAAGATCTTACCGAATTCACGTTCGATGGAAGCGGTCAGGCCGGGAGCGTTTATCGCGCATAAAATTCTCCCCCGCCTGTCGAATACAGCTTCGAACAATCTATCCTTGATCACGAATCGATATTTGAATACTTCCCTGCCCGAAGCGGTTTTTTGTTCATCCGGCTCCACTGTCAGTTCCCGCTCGAAAATGTCGTACCATGATTCACCGTTCAGAAACTCTCTGAACTCCGGCCTTCCTATCAGAAAAGGCATGTAATTCTGCATGTAGACCATAGTATCAGGTACCCAGAAGAAGCCTGTTTTCTTGTAAAGAGGCATAGCTTTGAGATTGGCGGGCCATGTATGAAGGTCAATTCTGTAATAGCCCTTTAAAGAGGTTCTCTCCACAGCATCCAGAAGAAGACGTTTACCAATCTTCTTTCCATGAAGATCGGGAACGACATTCAGAAGAGCGACATATGCGGCGTCCGGTTCCCCTCCATACGGTGTTGTGCGGCAGAAACCAACCACACGATCTTCTTCGAGGGCCAGCACGGTAAAGAGCTTCCCGGATGATTGTTCTTCCATTTCCACGCTCTCAGCGGTGAACTCGGAAGCGCCCAGGAATCCGGGAGGCCATCCCTCACGGCTCTCACACCACATAGTTGCTACAGCCTTCGCGTGGTGCTTCTTATAGATTTCAAGGATTATACTATTTTTCATACAGTTCTCTTTCGAAACAGCAGTAATAATGAAGCTTTCTGAACCCCTATTTTCCGAGGAAGAGTGAACTCAGGCTTCGACCTTCATGTATGCGCTTGATGGCTTCAGCGAAGACTCTGGCAACGGAGATAGTCTCGATCTTTTTCAGAGGGCCGTTTACAACTTTCTCGGCAGCATCAGTGTCGAATTCAACGGTATCAGTGACGAAAAGTTTTGTCAGGCAGCTGTCCTCTATTCGCTTTACGGCATTCCCAGAAAGAATACCATGAGTGACGAATGAATAAATGTTCTCTGCCCCTCGTTCAGTAACTATATCGGCGCACATGACCAGGCTTTTTCCCGAAAGTGTTTCATCATCGTTGATAATGACTGTTCTGCCGGTGAGATCATCAACTCCCTCAACAGTTCTTACATGCGGAGTTTCGCTATCATCAACCCTTATCTTCTTGACATATCCTGTTACTATATCAGGATTTCCGCCCGCTTCTCGGATTGATCTTGCCGTGTGCATCGCAAGAAAATCGTTGTTCATGATACTTCCGGAGTCAGGAGCGACAAAAGCCAGCTTCTCCGTCCCGAATGATAGTATTTTCTCCATAAATACACCGTCTGCATGAAGCTGGTCCACCGGAATATTGCTGAATCCCTGACTCTGAGGGCAGTGAAGGGTCATGGTTAGCACCCTGTCAGCCTGAACGGATTCAAGCAGATCAAACAACATTTTCGCGGATATTGGTATTCTGGGTTTATCTTTTTTATCGCTTCTTGCGTAAGGGAAGTAGGGCGTCACAGCAGTTATTCTGCCGGCACTGTCTTTCAGAGCGTAGATCATCTGAAGCAGTTCTATGATATCACCTGACACCTTGCCGAAAGACCGATCCCGGTCCTGGAAGATTGACCTTTCACCGGACTGGATAACAAACACATCCTTTTCCCGAACGGATTCTCCGGTGAAATTAACCATAAGATTGCCATTGGAGAACTGGATGAATTCAACAGGCTCAGGTTCTGTCCCAAGGATTTCACAGATCCGGTTTCCAAGAGATTGGCTTGATCTGCCGCAGCAGATAGCTATGTTTCCGAACATTCAGACCCCTCCATTCAAAGATAATAGAGAGTTAAAGCGTATCCCGGTTTTCATCAACAGCACAATACAGGTGGCTAAACTCACCCTCCAGGTCAGGATTATGCACACAAAATAGAGATGGTTATATTATGCCAGTTGAGAAAGCTTTCGGGAAGTGCTCATTTGAAGGTTTCTCGAATTGAATATTCAGAATTGCACAATACTAAATGCCGGAGGCGATTATGGATCGCAGAATACGTATACTGATCGGGAAACCGGGTCTTGATGGACATGACAGAGGTGCTAAATACATAGCGAGAGCTCTGCGCGATGCGGGCATGGAAGTTATATACACCGGAATTCGCCAGACACCTGAAGCAATAGCTGATGCGGCCGTTCAGGAAGACGTAGATTTCATTGGTCTTTCACTGCTGTCCGGCGCTCATAACTATCTGTTTCCTGAAGTAGCCAGACTTCTTGAAGAAAAGGGTGCTGCTGATATCATCCTTTTTGGAGGGGGAGTTATTCCTGAGGAGGATATTCCTGCTCTGAAGAAGGCTGGATTCAAGGCTATATTCACTCCGGGAACTGCTGCGAGTGAAGTAATTGACTTTATTAAGAACGAATTTCAGTCAGGGTAATTCCACGATGGCTCAAATTCGTCCATCAATGGATTTGCTTCCCTCGGAAATTGACAGTTATGTCACAGATGTGAGGGAAAGCAGACCCAGAGGTCTGGCCCGAGTTCTCTCAATGGTGGAAAACGGGCACTCTTCCAGTTCAATGATACTCCACGCTCTTTACAATCCGGACAGACAGGGAAACACCATAGGAGTAACCGGTCCGCCGGGAGCGGGGAAGAGTACTCTAGTTAACCTGCTTATAGCTCACTGGAGAAAGCTCAAAAGAAAAGTGGGGGTTATAGCCGTTGACCCGTCGTCCCCTTTTTCCGGCGGTGCGCTGCTGGGAGACAGAGTACGGATGCAGACACATGCTTCAGATTCGGGAGTATTTATCAGAAGCATGGGTAGCAGAGGACATCTTGGGGGTCTTTCAGGAGCAACACGGGACGTTCTGGAAATACTGACTTCTGCTTCCTATGACCCGGTGCTGGTAGAGACGGTTGGAGTAGGCCAGGCAGAAGTGGAAGTTGCTTCTCTCGCGGATATTACCCTGCTTGTTCTTGTACCGGGCCTTGGTGATGAAGTTCAGACCATGAAAGCCGGTATTATGGAAATCGCTGATATAATCGTTCTGAACAAGGCGGACAGACCCGGTATAGAACAGCTTGAAACAGCGGTTAATGCCAGCCTTGAATTTGTAGATGATTGTGCTGTACGGCCACCGGTTATCAGGTGTTCCGGACTGACAGGAGAAGGAATCGATTATCTTAGCAGCGCCGTAGACAGTATGCTTTTGTCTGAAGTCATCGGTCAGGATAAAGCGAAACGGAGAACAACACTTATACTGAACGGGATTATCAGGGAAAAAGGATCTGAGCTTGCTAAAAAACTTATTTCTGAGAAATATGGCAGCATTAATGGAGCGATTGAATCAGTACTCTCCGGAGAAACAACACCTTATATGATAGGACAGATGTTCAGCGGATTCCTTGAAAGGGATACAGGAGAAGGATAATGGCAGTAAGCAGGATTGATCATATTGGAATTGCTGTTGAGAGTCTTGAAAAGACAATTCCGTTCTACAGAGATGTTCTCGAACTGGAATTACTCAGTATCGAAGCAGTTCCTTCACAAAAAGTACGGGTAGCGATATTTGCAATAGGCGATTCACGGATAGAGCTTCTTGAACCAACATCACATGAAAGCCCTATCGCAAAAGCAATAGAGAAGAGAGGCCAGGGAGTTCACCATATCGCATATGCGGTTGACAATGCATCAGCTGAAATTGAATCATTCATCGAAAAAGGAATAAGAATGATTGATACAACTCCCCGAGTTGGAGCCGGAGGTTCGAAAATAGCCTTTGTACATCCTTCTGACAGTTGGAAAGTACTCACGGAATTATGTGAACATGCACAAGCGGAAGAGGAAAACTGACAATGAGTTCTCTTGAGAAAGCAGACAAACTCCGTGCTCTTCGCGAAGAAGCCTTTGTCGGCGGCGGTGAGAAAAAGATAGAGAAGCAGCATGCTCAAGGAAAGATGACCGCAAGGGAAAGAATCGATCTGTTGCTTGACCATGACAGTTTTGAGGAATTTGACATGCTTGTTACGCACAGGTCCACAGCTTTCGGACTTGACAAGAAGAAAATCCCGGGAGACGGCGTGGTTACCGGTTATGGAACCATCGATGGCAGGCAGGTTTATGTTTTCTCCCACGATTTCACGGTGTTTGGGGGAAGCCTTTCAGAAACGTTTGCCGAGAAAATTCTGAAAATAATGGATATGGCCGCTATGAACGGTGCTCCCCTGATAGGGCTGAACGATTCGGGAGGAGCCCGCATCCAGGAGGGTATTGAAAGTCTTGCCGGTTATGGGAAGATATTTCTGAAGAATGTGCTCTATTCCGGAGTCATACCTCAGATATCCGCGATACTTGGCCCCTGCGCCGGAGGGGCTGTATACAGTCCGGCCATTACGGATTTCACTATTATGGTGAAGGGCACAAGCTACATGTTTGTAACCGGACCGAATGTTGTGAAGACGGTAACCGGGGAAGACGTTACGAAGGAGCAGCTTGGGGGATCGGCAATTCACAGCAAGCGCAGCGGTGTCTGCAGTCTTGCCTGTGAGGACGAGGAGGAAGCTCTTCTTCTAATTCGAAAGCTGATCAGCTATCTGCCTCAGAACAACATGGAAGATCCTATCAGAGTTATGTGCACTGATCCTGTTGACAGACAGGAGATGTGGCTGGACGAATACATTCCTGACAACCCGAACAAGCCGTATGAGATGCGAACACTAATTGAAGCTGTGACAGATAACGGAGAATTCTTTGAAATACAGAGAATGTTTGCTCCGAATATCATTATAGGATTCGCAAGGATGAATGGCCGTTCTGTTGGAATAATAGCGAATCAGCCTTCCTACCTTGCGGGGGTTCTTGATAACGACGCTTCCATCAAAGCCGCCCGTTTTGTAAGATTCTGTGATGCGTTCAATATCCCGATAATGACTTTTGTGGATGTCCCGGGTTTCATGCCGGGTACCGCGCAGGAGTACGGAGGAATCATCAGAAACGGCGCAAAACTTCTCTTCGCTTATGCGGAAGCGACAGTACCTAAAATCACGGTTATTACCAGAAAGGCTTACGGCGGGGCATACGATGTCATGAGTTCCAAGCATATCGGCGCGGATATCAATTATGCCTGGCCAACGGCGGAAATCGCTGTAATGGGTCCTGATGGAGCTGTTGAGATTATCTTCAATCATGATATAAAAGAGGCGAAAGACCCTGTTAAAAGGAAGAAAGAACTGGTTGATCAGTACAGATCCAGGTTTGCCAATCCATATGATGCTGCTTCGAGAGGTTACATTGATGATGTGATAATGCCTTCAAATACAAGATTCCGCCTGATCAAAGCTTTTGAGATGCTTGCTGGAAAAAGGCAGACCCTGCCGCCAAAAAAACATGGGAATATCCCGTTATGATAATTACAGGAACGATAATACAGACAATAGTACAGGCTCAAGCGAACACTGATGATATTCAAGGAGGGTTTGGGATTGCACTTGTCGGCATGATTACCGTATTTTTCGGACTTGTCTGTCTGTCCTTTTTTCTGCCTGCTCTGGAGAAGTTGGTCAGAGATGGTTTTGGATTAAGAAAAACGACAGAAGGATCAGAAAATTCCAGAGGGAAAAATATCCACCGCCTTTCCCCTCATGAAATTACCGCGGTATCCGCGGCGATTCATGCTCACTTCTGTTTCCTTGATCAGATTGAAAATATGAAGCTTACGTGGGAAACTTATGAAAAGCCATACTCTCCCTGGAGATTAGCCGGCAAAGCAGAACAGCTCCAGAAAACCGGATCGGTGTGGAACAGGAGCCGGGAAAATGCGTGAATACAAGGTAACAATTGACGGAATAACCTATTCAGTGGATATCGGCAGAATTGTCGATGATAAAGTTGATGTTGTTCTTGATGGAAAATCTTATCAGGTCAGCGTAGAAACCCCGATGCGAAGAGCATCAAAAACACCTGTCATCAAGAGAAAACATGAAGTCATGAACGCTGCTGAAGCTCCTGACAGAACCTCGGCCCCCGGATCAGTTCTGCCCGGTGGAAATGTCCTTGCGCCGTTACCGGGACTGATACTGAAACTTCTTGTCAAAAAAGGAGATAAGGTTTCCGCAGGGCAACCTGTTACCATCATGGAAGCCATGAAAATGGAGAATGAGATTGAAGCTCCCATAACGGGAACGGTTCAGGAAGTAGTTGTTTCTGAAGGGGATACTATTCTGGAGAACGCCATCATCATGAAAATAGAGAGCTGACGAATGGCTTTTTCTTCAAGGTTGATCATGTGGGTTACAGGTTGTCTTCAGGATAACGGTCAGCAGCTTGATCTGCTTTCATATCTCGATGATACGGGTTTCGGAAGAGCGGAGATCGGGAACATCGTAATGATCGCCATAGGTCTGGTGATGATCTACCTGGCCATAAAGAAAGATTACGAGCCGTTACTGCTCGTTCCCATCGGATTCGGAATCATCGCGGGGAATATTCCCTATAATCCTGAACTTATGCCAATCGGTTATCAGGATGTTCTTGGAGGACAGCAATCGGTCTTCAGTCTTTTCTATCTGGGCGTGAAAAGCGGTCTCTTTCCTCCATTGATCTTTCTTGGAATCGGCGCGATGACTGATTTCAGCGCTCTTCTTTCCAATCCGAAACTGCTGCTTCTCGGAGCGGCTGCGCAGGTGGGAATATTCATCACTCTGATCGGGTCTCTTCTGCTGGGCTTTAATCTGCAGGAAGCGGCATCGATTGGAATAATTGGAGGAGCGGACGGTCCGACCGCCATTTTCGTCGCGAGCCAGATGTCACCCGCTTTACTCGGGGCAATAGCGATTGCCGCGTATTCCTACATGGGGCTGGTGCCGGTAATACAACCCCCCATAATGCGTCTTCTGACAACCGATGAAGAACGCAGGCGCAAAATGAAACCGGTGCGCTATGTTTCAAAAACGGAAAAGATACTGTTCCCGATAATAGCTTTCCTGATAACTTCTTTTATCGCGCCGGGTGCTATTACTCTTCTGGGAATGCTGTTCTTTGGGAATCTGTTAAAAGAAAGTGGAGTCACAGACAGACTTGCGAAAAGCGCTCAGGGTTCACTTAACAATATTGTAGTCATTCTGCTGGGATTTGCCGTCGGAACCAGCACACAGGCGATGTACTTCCTTACATTCGATTCACTGAAGATATTTGTGCTTGGTGCTGTCAGTTTTGCTATCGCGACCGCAGGAGGTGTACTCTTCGCGAAGTTCATGAACCTTTTCCTGAGGGGTGACAACAAGATCAACCCCCTTATCGGTGCGGCAGGAGTATCCGCTGTTCCGGATTCCGCAAGGGTTGTCGAGATAGAGGGTCGGAAGTATGACCCCAAAAACCACCTTCTGATGCACGCAATGGCACCTAATGTTGCTGGAGTTATCGGAAGCGCAATCGCAGCTGGTGTGCTTCTAAGCATTGTACCGCACTAAGAGAGGAATATATATGTCAGGACCTCTAAGATACGATTACCTTGTGACAGGTGGAGCCGGATTTATAGGTTCGCATCTTTGTGAGTTCCTGTTGTCGAAAGGAAACAGTGTTCTGGTTCTGGACGATCTGTCAACAGGAAGCCTTTCAAATCTTGATGAATGCTCAGACAATCCATCGTTCAGATTCGTTATCGGGTCTGTTCTTGACGAATCTCTCGTCCGCGGATTGGTCCACCAGAGCAATAAAATCATACATCTGGCAGCTGCTGTCGGAGTGGAAAAAATCATACAACGGCCAGTTGAGACGATTGAAACAAATGTAAAAGGAACAGAAAATATATTGTTGGCTGCAAGCGCAAATGCAACGCCGGTTTTCATTGCGTCAACTTCCGAAGTGTATGGAAAGAGCGAAAACATACCTTTTCGCGAGGATGGCGACATAGTCCTGGGCGCGACCAGCAGAAGCAGATGGAGTTACGCCTGTTCAAAAGCGATAGATGAATTTCTCGCACTGGCCTACTGGAAGGACAAAGGGCTTCCCGTGATCATCGGAAGGCTTTTCAATACGGTTGGTCCCCGCCAGTCCGGAAGGTATGGAATGGTGCTTCCAAGATTTATTGAGCAGGCTCTTTCCGGAAAGCCGATTACAGTATTTGGTGATGGAGAACAAACGAGAAGCTTCAGCATGGTTCACGAAGTGGTCAGTGCGATAATCGCGCTTGTGGAAAACCCTGAGGCTATCGGCAAAGTAGTTAATATCGGTTCAACTCAGGAGATCTCAATTGGCTATCTTGCGAAAAAAGTAAGAGAAATAACCGGTTCGAATTCAAAGATCAGGTTTATCTCCTACGAAGAAGCGTATCCTGATGATTTCGAGGATATGAAGCGAAGGGCACCGGATGTAACCCTTCTGAAGTCCCTGACAGGATCTTACCCGAAAGCCGACATAGAAGCGGTCATCAGACAGATAATTAAATAATGACAGGCACTATTTAATTTAAATTGTGTCTGTCACTATTAATCAGAAGCAGAGCAATATGCATTTCTCAGTAACCGGCAGTTCAAACAATCGACTGAAAATATCAAGAAGTCTTAACTCCAGATCATACATAATGAAACACGGGGCTTTCCTTATGGAAGGTTCGCGATTCGTTTCCGATTATCTCAGAAATAGCAAGCCGAAGTGGATCATTCTCTCGAAGGAAGCCTCTCCAGCCGCCAGAGCTGTCGCGAATGATGCATCTGAAGCAGGTATTGATATTCTGGAAACCCCGCTCAAACTCTTTTCAGAAATATCAGACACCGCTCAATCACAGGGAATCATCGCTGTCTGTGCATTACCTGAAATAGAAGAGAGCGAATTGAAACCGGAAGGCACTTTTCTGCTGCTGGACAGAATATCAGATCCGGGGAACGCAGGTACGATCATCCGATCTGCTGCTGCATTCTGCAGCAGCAGTGTTATCATGGGAGAAGGCTGCTGCTTTCCTTTCCTGCCGAAGGTCACCCGTGCATCGGCCGGAGCTAATGTAAAAGTGCCTGTTCTGTTTGATATTGACCTGTCTTCATTCATGCTTCAGAACTCCGATACCTGCACATTCATAGGAGCTGAATCTTCAGGCGGTCCAATAGAGCAAATCAAAGCAATAACTGGAAGTACAGGCATAGTAATCGGCTCGGAAGCTCACGGAATATCAGAAAAAGTACGCGACCTCCTGGACTCCACTGTAAGCATCCCCATGAAAGAAGGAGTTGAATCCCTTAACGCAGCGGTATCCGCATCTATCCTGCTATATGTTGCCGGGAGTCAATAATTGCATATCGTTTTCAATGGTGGGTGGCACTCTTTGATCAATGATGTACAGTAAAGGATAGAATTCCGGATCTTTCGGAACAGCTATGATCCCGCCAGGGGATATATCAAATCTCCAGTTATAAGCATCTTCTCTGTCAGGAAGGCTGGCAGTGTACAGAAGATCTCCCTGTGTATTGAAAATATCAAAAGTTGGTGAAAGATCCGCGCCCCTCTGCACCCACAAATTGTTCAGACTGTCAACTCCAATGCAGCGTATCATGGGACGGTTCGACAGCGGTTCCCAGACCATTGTCATATCAGTGCCCTGGCTGTAAACCAGCTCGATAAGAAATTTCTCTTCTTCAATTTCAGAAGGAGATTTAGGAACTTCAGCATATGGGAGATACAAAGTATCTGCAATTGAGCCATCAAACCGGTAGCAGTAGATAACAGGCGTATCGGTGGGGGACGGCGCCACGTATACTCTATCCTCTCCGGCGGCGGCTACTGCTGAAAAGAGATCCATTCTCAAAACATTATTTGGGGTATCAATAATATTGAGTAAAAAATCCTGCTGGAAGTAGATTGTTTCAATGGTATCAGGAATTGCTCCATTCCATAGAGCTATGCACTTATTAACGGATAATTCTCCGGTTTCAAGAAAATCCAGCTGGTTCCGGATTCCAACGATGTTTTCAGTACCAACTGAAATCATGCTCATAGGAACACTGCCCCTCAGATGAATTGAACTGATGAAAACTCCTTCGGAATCATAGATATACCAGAATGGTTGATCTTTTACGCAGATGGTACCATTTCCCAGGACTTCAAACAGAGCCGGAAACTGCATTTCTCCGGGACCGGAACCCGGCCCACCGATTCGCTTGATGAATTCACCCGATTGTGAATAGACGAATATGCAGCACTTAAGATTGTCCAGAATCAGGATTCTTCCATCCGGCGCATGATCGAAGTCGCTAATGGAGCCGAAAACGTAGTTGCTGTCGCCCATTTCGATGCCTATGGAATCCGCGATATACAGCGTATCAATGAGTCCAATGCTGGAATTACAGTCATCAGATTTATCACCGCATGAAAGGCAGAGGAAAATTGACATCATCAGGAATCCGGAATGTTTACACAATTTCATTTGTTACCCAATCCAATATTATCATGATACTTTCATAAACGAGACTCAGCAATTAATAGTTTGCGGTATATCTGCTGTAAATACCTGTTATACGAAATGGAAACGGCTGGTTCGCGGCTCACTGGCTGTGCTTGCGTTGGACTATGAAGCAATTCAGTTGCGTGGCTGCAGTACCCGCTGTATTGTCGCTTCAGGCGGAACTGTTGTTTATCAGGAAGGAGCTGAGCCATGAGAATTCCGGACAGGTTCGTTATAGAGGGTGGAGCCTATGCAATGGATGGTGGTTCAATAGCCCTTAATGTAAGAGATCCGGAGGGTAACGAACATGACATAGTACTCTGGCAGCACATGTTCACGGAGCCCATTGATCAGGACAAAATACCAGGCCGGCTGTACTTCGATAAGATCATCATCCCTGTCAGAGCGTCGATGGAGAGTCAGATTCTAGCAGCCCTGCGGGAAGCTCGACTGGAGACGGTTAATCTGGAAAGTGAAAGAGCTGAAGAAAGAATAGACTTGAATCCAGGCGTTATCATCGGGGATGATATCAAGGAGTACATGTCGAAGATAGACGAGAGTCCAAATGCGGCACTCGCGCACCTTGTAAGGCAACTGATCGATTACGTAGAGTCAGCGGACTACGTTGAACTTGCCCGTGTTCTCTCTTCGGGAGTTACGGATACTTGAGTCGAATTTCAGCCAGCAGTCTTTCACACAAGCCAAGAATTGAAGAACGGTTCCTGTTACTGCTGATCGGTCAGATCCTGAAAGGGAATAGTTGTAGAATTGCTCTTCTTTACCTTGTTCCCGGCAGTTGCAGCGGCTATCTGCTGTCCCATCATGCTGGACATCGGATAGATAATCACCATTGAGCTCTCTTCCTTGGAGATATCAAGCAGAGCCTGGATCTGCCTCAGGTTCATTGAATTCGGCGCTGATGCCAGGATTCGGGAAGCTTCCGCAAGGGAAGTTGCCACAAATATCTCGGCTTCGGCCTGTATCTTCTTGGCCTTTGCGGACCTTTCAGCTCTGGCGATAACCGCGAGCTCTTCCACCAGGGATTGAGGTGTACCTACATCGGTTATTCTTACAGCCCGAACATTAACACCATAATCCGATGCAGAGGAGTCGATACCCCTCTTCAGTTCTTCCGCGATCCTGTCCGTTTCACTCAGCAGAGGTCTCAGGTCATTACTTCCTATAGTGCTTTTCAGTGCTTCCATTGATGCCCATTCGGTTGTCTTCCAGTAGTTCTGAACATCGATGGCCGCCTTTTCAGGGTCTTCGATCTCCAGTTCGACGGCTGCGGTAACATCAATGGGTATGTTGTCCTTTGTAAGGGTTTTAGTGGCTTTCACTTCATATGTGGTTATTCGGATATCCAGAATACGCGCAACGGAATAGATAAAGGGCGGTACCAGAAAGAATCCGGGACCCCTGGATCCCACAGATTTTCCCAGACGGAGGAGAACCATCCTCTGCCACTGGGGCAGAACATGGATCATCTTAGCGAAGGTGTTGGCAAACCAGAAGATAACTATGGTTTTAAGAATGATCCAGAGTATCGTGAGATCGAACTCGAAATTGACAACATCAAAATCAGGCCATACCAGCAACAGCCAGAGAGGTGCGAATAATACAAGACGTACCAGGGATCGCATGAAATTCTGTACAGGGTTTCTTTTTATCATAATAGACTCTCCATTTCTTTAAAGGATATCTATTATTTATACTTAAATATTCATACCTGCCGCAAGGATCAAAGCTTTATATTACCCTGTGCAGAGAATCACCATGGATTAACAGAAGGATACAGGAATGCAATGCCCTGGCGCAGACAGTCTTTTTCTTCGAGCAAATGGCAATTTCGTCTGCTGGGATGATGCGGGAAGTGACAAAGTCCTACAGCCGTACGATCCTGATAAGGATATGTCTCGTATTTTCTCAGATAGCGGTCCATGCGCGTTGATTGCGAAAAAGCTTGCGGAAAATATTCTCCCTTTCCCCGAAACCTGTCCGGGATGCTATTGCCTGTCCCCCCGGGGTTCACCATTTTTCAACAGCAGCGTAGTCAATGTTATGCAGGTTGAACCCTCTTCCAGGTGCACACTGGAATGCAAGGCCTGTGCAACGCCTGAAGAAAGAGAGAGGCTGCAGCTGCCCCACACACTCTCACCAACTGTTTTCCAGAAAGTGCTTGAGGATTTCTCCAGAAGCGGGATCGACATCCGAACATTCGATTTTTCCGGTCATGGAGAACCTCTGATGAATCCGGATCTCTGGCAGATCGTAAGCCTTGCCAGAAAGCTTTACCCCAAAGCGTTCCTCACTTTAATAACAAACGCTCATGGAGAATTCGAGACAGATCATGCTTTTTCCGGTCTGGATCAAATCCAGTTTTCCATTGACGGCGTGGACCAGGAGAGTTACGAAAAGTACAGGGTTGGTGGAAACTTTGCGAAAGCATTCAGTTATATGAAATCCTTCTCCAGAACTGCCAGATCATCCGGATCATCCATTCGCATGGTCTGGCGGTATATCCTTTTCAACCACAACGACAGGTCTGACCAGCTGAGAAAAGCCTTTGAAAAGGCTTCTGAATTCGGAGTTCACGAACTTCGATTCGTATTTACTCATAAAGGTATGTAGTCCAGTGATCTTACATCTGCTGAGGAGCTGCGAAGATGTCTTAGCAACCTGGGGGTGCCATCACGGAGCATTCGCCTGGATTCTTTCAAATCTCTACGGAAAAGGCAAATACTGAGTCAGTTTATGAAGCGCAGTCAGATTCTGTACAGTACAGGCCGGAAACTGTGGAGTGAAGTAAGGAGAAGTCCTTCTCTCAGGACGATAATAACATCTGACTTTTATCAACTGTGCGAACCGGAACTTCAGCAAACCCTCGACCTTGGTAGTAAATTACTCCGGAAAGGGAAACTGCGGGAGGCACAGGCATTGTTACTGCATGTCAATAGAATGGTTCAATTACCGGCAACTAACAACGCAACCTATGATCCAGAAATTACTTATAAACATCTGGGACTTTCCTGCAAACGGCTGAAAACCGCCCTGAGCAATTACCAGCCCGATGGATCAATATAGAATGAAAGTGAGAAAGACAGCTGGCAACTTATTGAAATCAATTCACCTTCTACATGCGGGGCGATATACATACAGAAAACTGATCGGGATATGGAAAACCCTTCATTGGCGCGTTCTGCACGGAAATGAACTTGCACCGGACGGTCTCCCATACCCTCCTCCACATCTTTGTTTCCCGGTAGCTGCTAATTACGATCCGGTTCACTTTTTCTCCACCGGAAAGACAGGAGCAGATGCAATCCTGAACATTCTTCGAAAAAATGGAAGAATAATTGACGATTTCGAGAGGATACTTGATTTCGGATGTGGCTGCGGACGTATTGCCAGACACTGGCAAAACCTTGAGGGGTTGAAGCTATACGGTACAGATATCAACCTGAAGCTTATAGAATGGAGAACCTGACCTTTGGTCAGTTCAGCACTAACGAACTTGAGTCAGCACTGGAATTCGCAGATAACTACTTTGACTTTATATACGCAGTCGCGGTGTTTGGACATTTTCGTGAAGAACTTCAGAAACATTGGATGAACGAACTGCGACGTGTTCTCAAGCCGGGAGGGTTTCTACTTATCACGGTCAAAGGAAAAAATCGGATGGGAGAACTCACCGAAAAAGAAGCTGCAGAATTCCGATCAGGAAAATTCGTTGTGATTGAACCGGAGAACTCCGGGGCGAATTATTGCCTTGCATACCATCCTGACAGCTATTTTCGAAATGTTCTTGCAGGTGATATGGAAGTCCTGTATTTCGAGCCATCAGGTTCACCGGATACTGCGCAGGATGTCTATCTTCTCAGATAGTATTCAGCACGGTCAAGACAGGAGAGGTTCCGCTTCCTGTATCAACTCCTGCATCAATTCCCTGACGCTAACTATCTTGTCGATTCTATATGCATTCTGACCGCACATCGGAAATCCTTCATCGAGCTGTCCCCGAGCTGAGTTCAATAATGCAAGAGCTATGCAGTAGTTCGCCGTGTTTGCGTCGCATGTCAGCAAGCATTTGTAAAAGCAGGCAAATTTCTGTTTCTCACCCAGACTCTTCTGGACGAATGATGTTTTTATCACACGTGCGGGCATCCCTACAGGCGACCGAATCAAAGCTATATCATCCTCGGTCGCGTCCAGATACGACTGCTTGTATGCGTCTGAAACATCGCACTCATAAGTAGTCACAAAGCGTGTACCCATCTGAACACCGCTTGCGCCCATATTCAGGAATCTGGCAATATCAGCCCCCGAATAAACCCCCCCCGCAGCTATTACAGGAATCTTCCTCCCTGCTTGTTGTTCATAGCGATCAGCAATTTCAAGTGTATCGAGCACCAGTGTCTCAAGATCGGGAGCAGTGCCATCCATCAGTTCTTCGAACTTGAAACCAAGGTGACCGCCGGCCATTGGACCTTCCACGACCAGAGCGTCAGGGAATCGTGAATATCTCTTGGACCATGTTCTGCACACGACATCCGCAGCACGCCCTGATGAAATGATCGGTACAAGTTTCATTGCAGAGGTGCCAACATATTCAGGTAAACGTAAAGGAAGCCCGGCACCGGAAAAGAGAACATCAACACCTTCCTCCGCACAAACCTCCACCAGATCGCTGTAATTAGTGAGCGCTACCATTACGTTCACACCCACAGGCAGTCCCTTCTGCTTCAGTACTCTGATCTCGGTTGCAAGAGCCTGACGGGATCTTTCCTCGAAACGAATGGTTAAAGCCATATCTTCGCCCAGACCCACACTTGCAATGACGCCCAGGCCGCCCATTAGAGAAACTGCGGATGCCAGTGACGCCTTTGATACGGACACACCCATGCCGCCTTGAATAATAGGAACGCGAATAGTCAGATCACCGATTGTAAGACTCGGTATTTTCATCTGGACCTTTCTTTTATCAGTCGCTTGTTTGCGACAATCGTACCCTTCACACATACGCAATATCATCAGAGAACCCCGAACGGTACATATTCTGTGGGAATCAGTCTGTACTGCGCAATGGTCAGCAGTGGCTACTTAGCCTTAATCGCCCGAAAATACCACAAAACATGTTGTCAATACAAGTGTGTAAGGCTGAAAGCCCGCCAGTGTTCATCACTATACATGCTTTCAGCATTTGAAAGTCTTATTACTTCATATGAATTGCAGGCGTAGACATATTCTCTTCCAGGAATCGCTTCAAGGCAGTTTGGAATCCAGTCTAATGCCAGAACCTATCTGAGAATAACCACCGATGCACAGGATGATATCCCAGCAGCGGTAACTTTTACAATGTAGAAGCCCGTTCGTATCGATGTTAAGGACATCGTGCAGGATGAATCCTCAAGTGTACCGAATGCCACAAGCCTTCCGGACGTATCGTACAGCTCCACTGTGCCCTCCCCCGCTTCAGAATATGTCAGAACCAGCTCCGACTGACAGGGGTTCGCTGCAATTACAAGTCCTGCATTTGTATTGGTCTCAGTACTCTGATCCTCAATGCCCAGCATGTGCATCGCAGGCATCAATGATGGATCACCCAGAAGGACCATACCCAGATGCCATGATTGCTCATCACGGGATAGGCCATTGGTTGCGATGTAGTCCCACCAGTCCTTATAGGCTTCGCCTATCGATGCTCCCTGTCCCATAGGATAGTAGAACTGGGTAAACTGCATCATGGAACCTGTCTTGGTGCTGCCCACAGAAGCTAATCCCGCGGAAGTGCAGAATGCGTAAATTGCTCCCATGCTTCGAGTCGTTGTGAAACGACAATTTGAACACGCGAACAGGTTGTAGAAATGCGCCTGCGGCAGAGCGGGTACGATCTCGTCCCATGTGGTGCTGGGTCCCTGTGCCCATTGATGAACATTCGGCCCCGAATGCACGAAGGGGCTTATCCAAACGTATGCGTCCGGAAGCCTGGTCTCCAGATAATCGGTTCCGTTGGTTCCGTAAATATCATTCACCAGTATCGTGTTGGGATAGAGGTGCTGCATTGAAGCCTGCAAGCCAGACCAGCCTGCCCAGTCATCATCCACATAACACAGAGCAGTCAGGGGGTCGGGTCCTCCGTTTATCCGCCAGACATGGTTCCGTTCGATGTAGTCATTGAGCATTTCGATAGGATCACCAAGCGCGCTGAGATTGTCCACTTTGATCCGTCCGGTATATATCTCCGGTTCCAGGCTTCCGCTGAAAGTATCGTACTTTCCGTCTGATCCGGGAACTCCGCTGGAGGGATATCCCACCCACAGATCTTCCCATGTTCCGTCAAGATCCATCAGAAAGTAATCACAGGGGAAGTGCTCGTTACCTCCGAAGGAGTTCTCAAGCATGACCCAGGCAACGGGGAGAACCCCCACCAGAACCGCACCTTCCAGCCCATCGTTGTACTTATCCGTAAGGTAACTCTTGAGATCCTCCGGCGTGCTGTAGGTAACCTCCACTACCTCCCATGAAAGCCCCTGGGACGCGATATCAGTTGTCCACTGTTCGAGGACTCCAGCATCAAGACTGTCGGTAAGCCCATTTTCAAATATCAGCAGAAACTCAGCTCCATCGCTTCCCATAATTGTTCTAGCGAAAAACGGCTGGAAATCGGGCTGCCCCTCGAGCCACTCTTCGTATGTTCCCGCCACGTAATCCGGATCAAGGTTCCTCGTCACGACAACATCGTCGTAAACATCACCCAGAAGAGCCAAAGCTATAATCATCAGAATCATATCATCCTCCTGCGCAGAGACATCTTAGTATTTTTCAATATCAACATCATACAACTAAGTATAATGCATTCAGAGAAAATAGTCTGTTTCAAAAAGACAAACCATCTCCAACTGAACAGGAGGGTCATGGTGTTTCTATCGTTTATCGAGCTTTTTTCATCTCACCAGGATAATCATAGAACTGCCAATGGAACCATTCTCTGTCTTGAGAACACAGATGTAAACGCCTGCAGGAACCAAATTTCCCAGATGATTTCTCCCATCCCAAATGATATCGTGGGTTCCACTTTCCACCATCCCATAAGCAAGGTTGCGGACAGCGCGACCGGAGATATCGAAAACTGTCAGATCGATGATCTCGGAGGATTGGCATGTGTATGTTATCCGGGTTGTGTTACTGAAAGGGCTGGGATTCACGTAAATGCCTGGATTGCTGACGGCTGGGTCGCCTGCGATACCGGTCTGCAGCCAGTCGTAGTAGGCTTCAAGGAACTCATTCCATTGCGTGTTGTCGGCGAAGTCCAGATTAACGGTTCCGTATTGGGTATTGAAAGATTCTTCAACTGGCGGGAAATAGATAGTCAGACCGTGAGTCCTGTCCTGATTGCTTCCGTGGCACTCGTTTATTATAGCAGAAGTAAAGCCTTCCCTGATCTCAAGCGCCTTGTCGAGGACAAATGGATCAATCACGATCTCAGTGATCAGCAACATGTAATCGTACAGGTCAGTTTCGTAACAAGTATAAGTCCCGCCCAATCCCATAATCCAGGCATTATTATGGGCTGTCTGAATATTCGGGCCAAGCTCGTCCATGTTCTCGATCATGTACACAGCGAGTTCATCCAGAGGGTCGGTGATATTCTGGATATTGACCTGGTCAACAGCGCTCATAGTAAGCCATTCCTCGTATTGAGGTGGAGTGTTGGTCTCGACGAGATCTATTATCATGCTGCCGATCTCCTCGTTGGAGAGAGTGGAGGAATCGTCGAGTATATCGCAGATATCATCAATGGATTCTCTCCAGAAGATGAATCCACTTATCTCCTCGCTTCCGATGTAGACATCCACACAATCCCGGAGTTCGTAAACTGATTCCAGCGCACCCATTAAACAGGGAGCGGTGAAGGCTAAAATATCCACTCCACCGGCTTCCCCGATAGCGCTACCGATCTCATCCATGCTGAGCATGTCATAGCTGGTAAGATCGATACATGCTCCCATCCATCCCGACCCGTGGTCGTACATGGCCAGCAGGTATCTGTCAGCCGGGTAATTCGTTTTGCCCCATATGATGAAGTCATAGAGTGTTGCCCAATCCCCCATGTTCATTTCACCCCAGTTCTCCAGAAAGATGGGGTTGCTGTTTTCGTTGACATACCACAGGGTTGTAGGTGCGTCTTCGGTGTCCTGCAGGATAACCACTTTGAGATTCTCGGATGAGTAGGTACGGCTGCAGAAATCCGAAAACGGATTGTAGCCTGGAAATTCAGCATCGTCGTAGAAGAGGAATGTCCATGTTGTGTCCAGGTCACCGGCAGGATCCGGCAGTTGTGAGGTGAAATCCATGAACATCTCTTCCCGAGGGGTCTCTTTCTCAAGCAGCAGCCTGAAGAGTTCAAGATGGTCATCTCCGGGGAGGAATCCACTTCCCATATCCTCGAAGGAGGTCTGGTCCGTTGTCCGATCAGATGGAACTTCGCTGTCTGCAACAGCAGCCTTCGGCATTAAGAGTATGAGAAACAGAAAGATCACCGCAACACTATGTTTCCGAGCCAAGTTATTACACCGGATAGTATTCCCAAAGATCATTGCTTCCTCTTTTCCAGATATTCAGTTATAACCTCATGTTGATTAGTGTAATATAGATATTTATTTCGAGTAAAAAAGTCAATGGCACAAATAAAATCACCATTTCAGTCTTAATTCCGCATAAAAGCAAAAGATCACCAGGAATTAGGTATTCAATTTCATGGAAGGTAATTCTGATCGATAAACGAATTTTATTTTTATCATACATAAGAGAGGAAATTATTAATCTACTCAATAAATAGTCAGGTTCATGCAGAAACTCCTTATATTGACATCAGATTCGTAAACCTCTACAATCTATTTGGATCTACCTCCATTGAGAGGAGGTGAGTTATGAAAGTATTCCTTTCCGTTATTCTGATAATATCTCTGTCTTCTGCCCTGGCTGATCAACCAGCAGAGTTGGGTTCCCGTCACATTCAAGGAACCGGTCCGATTGGAATCGACTACCTGGTTTATTCACAGACTTACAGTTATGAAAATCTCCTTAACGGTTACAGCAACTACGGTGCTGGTGATCGCTGGGCCTGTGATGACTTAGAGGTTAGGGGTTTAGCCTGGGTTTATGAGATCTACGTCTGGATGATCTGGACAGGTGGACAGGGTCAAGATATGAACCTGGTCATCTCCAAAGATGATACAGGCGATTCCGACCCAAACACCAACACCGACTATTGGGTAGAGACCGTACCTTGCACCAACACCTTCACAGGCGACAGCAACTGGGGCTTCGACATCTACGAGACCCATATAGACATCTACGCAGACTCATATAGTTTTGAACTTATTCCAGGTACTCACTACTACTTCGAAACCCAGGCTGATGTTTATGATAACTGTTTCATTCTTGTAAGTCACAATTACAACGGTGATTACTGCTGGTACAATGATGGTTCCGGTGTGTGGGTGAGGTCCGATGTTATTTTTGGAGAGGACTCCGATATGTTCTTCGATTTCGAAGGACAGTTTGCTGCTATGGAATCTGAAACCTGGGGCAGCATCAAGAACCTCTTCTAGAGATTCCTGAAAGACCCCCCCATCGCTTTATTGGTGGGCGGCACTGTTAGGGGAACCGGTGGGGCATCATGATAGATTATCGAACTTTCCTCATTGAATCTTCCGATAACACAATTAAAGTGAATAAATAGGTTGATGAATTCCTGGCAACGTCCGGAAATTATCCTGTATTTATTTGAGTTTTGATGCAAACGAAGATAGTAGATATCATCATGGACAATTCTCAACAGATTATTCAAGGATTGGTTACTTGTACTTAAATAAGTACGCGTTGACATACTACGCATATGCGAGGTATATACACGCATCATGAATATCCTAACTAAATTGCTTTCATCCAGAACACGTGCAGAGATATTTACGATTCTATTCGGTTTGAATCCTCTTGAGTTGCACATAAGGGAGATAGCACGAAGATCGCAGTTATCCGAGGCATCAATTCGACAGGAATTGAATAAGCTCGCTGATCTCGATCTGGTGAGAAGAAGAAGAGATGGCAACAGAGTCTACTACTGTGCTAACAAAAACAACCCGCTCTATAAAGAAATTCACTCGATTGTACTGAAAACCACAGGACTGATTGATGTACTTCGAGAAGCACTTAATGAATCTCGAATTGAAATTGCATTTATTTTCGGTTCTTTTGCAACTGGTGAGGAATCGGCGAATAGCGATATTGATCTCTTGATAATTGGAGATATCGGACTAAGGGCTGTGAGTAGGTTGCTTTCTGGAGTACCTGAGAAGATCGAAAGGGAAATCAATCCTCACATCATGATCAGAGAAGAATATATCAAAAGGAGAGTGTCCGGAGGTCATTTCGTAACGAATGTTCTCAAGGGGGACAAACTGTTCATAATAGGGAGTCATGATGAGTTTGAAGAATTGGGATGATAACGATTGGCTGAAAACAGAACCCACCAGCAGGGATGAAATCCAGAATCTCCTGGTTATTGTAGAAAGAGATATGAAAGATGCAAAAGGTTCAATATCTGCTGACTGGCAATTTGGGATCGCTTACAATGCTGCTCTGAAACTCTGTACTGTGCTTCTCAGAGCTGAAGGATACAGGCCTGCACATGGATCACATCACTATCGAACCATAAAGGCAATGTCGCTGATCCTTGGAGCGGAATGGGCGAAGGAAGCTGAATATCTTGATGCCTGCCGGATGAAGCGGAATACTCTCGAATATGACTATGCTGGTTGCGCAACGGAAGATAATGTTTCGGAGCTGATCTCATTCGTTAAGGATTTCAGAAGAACCGTCTTAAAATGGTTGAAAAATAATCATCCAGATCTTATGTGATCCCTCTTCACGGCGGCTTATCTTAATCGATTATTAAACCTTCTTAATTGATCCTTCCGATAATAGAATTGAAGCGATTAAACAGGTTGATAAGTTCCTGATCACATCTTGATTCCCAAATTTGTATAAGTTTCATCTACTAAGAAATTGAGCAAGGTGAGCACGGTAACTTTCTCTACAGGAAAAATCCAAAGACTATTTGACATGACCATTTAGAATGACTATATTAAGGTGCAATGGAGGTGATTCAATATGAAAACGCTTGCGATAACTGATTT
>CBDVBK010000020.1:0-48870 GCA_965372215.1 uncultured bacterium
CATCAGGTGTGAGTTCCAGAACATCACTCAGATAAGTACGATGCCAGTCAAGCCTGTTTATCCGATAACTGCATTTGCTTAACTCCTGGGATCTTTTATTATTTATAGGATAGTGCTGATTACAAAACCAACAGCGATACTTGAATCCGGATTCAATAACTATGTCAGCGCAACTGCAAAGAAACTGAGAAAAAAAGCTCTAAAATGTCCGAAGTAAGATAAAATAATCAATCGGAACGAATATGAAATGGGTTTGTGATCTGAGAATTCAGAAGAAAATATTCTTCATTCGAGGAATCAGTAATCAGGAAAGCCGAGGTAACAATGAAGTTAATCATGCTTACGTTAGTGGTTTTGGTAATCTGCTCCTGTGGATACGATTCCGGGAAAACTGATCCGGGAGAATTCGCCGGCGCGGATACTCTTCACTTTCTGGTGCCTTACGATTCAATCGGGATTGATATAGGCGATTCCTGCTACGTGTTCGGTGATATCTGGGGACGGTGCACCTTCCCCGATGGCACAATAGGGATACTGGACAAATCGTCAACATCAGTGAAGTTCTATACGCCCGAGGGTGAATACATCCGGGAGTTCAACCCGATGGGCAGAGGTCCCGGTGAGTTTATGGGGATCGAAAGACTTGGATGTGACGAGTACGGCAATATCATGCTTGCCAGTTTCTACGACAGGAAACTCGCCTGGTTCGATCCGGAGCTTTCCCTCATTGAAGAGGTAATGTTCACTTCCGGGAACAGGGGAGGACCTATGAGGGTCTATCCCGTTCCGGATACCGGATTCGTGGTTCTCACATCCGTATACCAGGACCCTGATTCCGCCGGTTCTGAGATCGCGCTGTTCAGGGGTTCGGACGAACCGGAAACCATATACAGGAGGAGATTAACCCTCTTCGATCAACTCGGTAACTATCAGATAGCAACAAGAATGTTTTTTACCACTGACCAGTACGGAAGGGTCTACATAGCTGACAGTTCTATGGATACTTTCAGCATCTCGTGCTACTCGCCAGAAGGAGATACACTTTATTGCATTGACCAGCCGTACGAACCTGTCTGGAGATCCCAGGAGGAAATAGACAGTGCGTTTGAACATGCAAGGCAGAACTGGATAGATGGTACTGGGAGTGCAGTGGGCTTTAACTGGGAACCCCCTGAGTGCCACCCGTCCATACAGGGCATGGAGGTGGACGGTGCCGGGAGGCTGTGGGTGAAGGGCGGAGGAATAGATACACTCTACAAAGTTTTCAGCGAAACCGGGGAGTACGTGTACGATTGCACGCTGGTAATGCCTGACTGGCAGGAGATTGGCAGCTGGGCGGTTAACATCGGTCCCTACGGTATTGTTGCCAACACGAACAACCCTGAGCAGTATCCTGTTGTCTACATGCTTAAAGAAGTGACAGAGGTGGTTCCTTCATCTGAGTGATGATTTGCAGTATTCCGTCCGGTCCGGCTCAATTGATAAATGTTTAAATGTCAGGCCCGGCCCCATTCTGTTAAATGGTTCCGTAGAACATCACTCCTCTGGTACTTTCAAATGATGCCCCATTCTTTATTCATATATGCCCAGTTGGGTAGCCCGGATGCTGTCAGATTCTGCCTGATCCAGGTTCCCCAGCTCATGGTATATCTGGCTTCTCGCCATATACGCTTCTCCATATCCGGAATTGCGTTCAATGGCAGAGGACATATCCTCGATGGCTCTATTGTATTGCTCATTTAAAGCATACGCGGATCCCCTTGCGTAGTAGGCGGTGGGAGAGAAGGGATTGTATACGATTGCCCGGTTGAGATCCGATATCGCCTCGTTGATGTTCCCCAGGAAAACGTGTGCTAATCCTCTCTGGAAATAAACCCCTGGATAGTCGGGGTCGAGTTCTACGACTCTGTTGAAAACCTTTAGAGACTGTTGATCTTTGCCCTCGTCCGCAAAAACTACACCCATCATCTGGTATGTGCCTGCGTTATCCGGATCGAGTTCAAGAGCTCTGTAAAAATTGGAAAAAGCCTGCTCAGTCTGCCCGTTCCCATGACGGAATAATCCTCTGTAGAGCAGCGCATCTATCATGGTGGGATCCAGCTTCAGCGCTCTGCCGAAGAGCTCATTGGCCTCCTTCTCTGATCCGGCATCGATACTGTCTACTCCCGCATGGAAGAGCAGAACGGCATAGTTTTCGCTGGTACCTGGAACTCTGACCACACGGAATCCGACACAGGTTGACCAGAGGTCAGGAGACAGGCTGCTGCGGCTTCCCGACCTGCAACCGTTCAGACTGGTCAGCCAGTTTCCCCCCCGATGTACCCGCCGGAAGTTCATCGCGTGGGGCCACTGATCATTGCACGGATAGAGGAAAGGACTTCCATCAGAAGGAAGGTAGTTGTAATCAGAAGCGTACCTGTCGAAACACCATTCGGAAACATTGCCCGCCATGTCGAAGAGTCCCCAGGAATTGGGTTCAAGTGAGGCTGCTTCTCTTGTTCCAGATCCAATAGTACGAGTCTCTGTCAGGATCTGATCGGGTTCAGGAACTTTGTACCAGCAGTAACGGCTCGCCTGATCTGAATCTTCCCAGAAGAAGTCGGTATCGCTTCCCGACCTGCAGGCATATTCCCATTCCGCTTCACTCGGCAGCCGGTAAATGTAACTGGAGTCCAGTCCGTTCAGTCTATCGATGAATCTTCTGCAATCAAACCAGGATACCGCGTAGACAGGATAATCTGAACCTCTGCCGCATAGACCTGTCCAGAGGAATGGTATACTGCTTTCGTCAGATCCCATCAGTTCTTTCCACATGCCTTGAGTTACCTCTTTCGACATTATCTCGAATGAATCGATCTGAATAATCCTTTGCGGAACTTCGTTGAAGCAATCGCTGCATGAAATATCTGAACCGATCAGAAAATCGCCTGCGGGAATGGAAACGAAGTGCATTCCCTCCAGGGGTCCCTCTGAAGTTTCGTATGCCGCGGAATCCTGTGCAGTAAATGTGATTAACAGGACTATGAATATTAAAAGCAGTTTCATACCGGAACCTCCCTATAGTACTCGATCAGCAATACATTTACTCATATGGATTCTTCAAAACCAGCCAGGCCTTTGTGTAGTTTCTTCTGTTTATCAAACTTATTGAAATTTAAGTACTTGCACAAGATGGGATATTCTTCCAGCAGTAACTCTAGTTCCAGTATTTTTCGCATGAGCAGGAAGAGAACGTAGAACTTGACAATAGAAAAAGCGATAAATATTTTAGTCCTCCAAGGGACAAATCAATTTAAAAACAGGAGAATCAATGAATCTCAGACATTTGAATGAAATTTTCAGCTATATCGATTTAGTGCCTGGCGAGATTAAGGTCTATCTTGCATTACTTCAAAAAAAGAAATGCTCACCGTCAGAAGTTGCAAAGATCTCTGGCTTGAAAAGAACCAAAGTATATGACCTGCTGACATCACTTGAAAAAAAGGGTGCATGCACATTGCTGCAATCAACCAAGAAAACATACGAACCGGTTGATCCGGTATTGTTGATGGAAAAAGTGAAGAAAAGGCTTTCGATTGTGACAGCCAACATCAGCGAAGTATTTGACGAACTGAGCAGGATGTATAGAGATCCATATGATTCAGACGATACGGTTGACTATGTAGAGCTGATAAGTGATCCAATACTGATCCTGAACAGAAACAATAACCTTATCGAATCTGCAGAGAATGAAATACTGATAAGCTCAGCCAGTTCAAGTATTTCGGAGAATCTTGGAAAGAAAGAAAAAGAACTGGCAAAACGTCTCAATGTTGAATCCAACAGACTTACAACAGAAGCACTTCAAAAAAACGTACTGGTTCATATACTCATCGGCTTGAATGACTCAATAAAAGGGATATTCGATGCATATGATAAAAAACTTCTTGATTATGAAAATTTTGACATACACTTTGTCGAAAGCATACCCTGCAAGCTGGGGCTTATAGACGGTGAGCATATCATTATCCTTCTGCAGGGAATCAGAACCGGAAAACACCCGACAAGCACCATATATATGAGGGATAAGGGGTTGGGAAGCTATCACAGGAAAACCTTTTATTCCTATTGGGAGGAAGGAATCTCAATCAGGGATATTGATATTGATGTTCTGGAAAATGAAGGAAGAATTAAGAAAACGGTAAATGATTGATGCAGGTTGTGCAAACATTGGAGCTGAAGGTTAAACCAGGGCAGACTGGATGGTGAAAGTGATTAATGCGAAGAGAATGGGGTAGAAATCATGGAGTCTTATAGGGAGGCAAGAATTATGAAAAAGATAACGCAGATATGCCTGGTAATGCTGCTGCTGCCGGGCTTCTTATGGGCCGGTAATGAGTCATCAATGAGAGCTGACAGGCTCTCTAGAACAGGGATTTACGCATATGTTGCTGATCTTGATGGCAGTTTACGTGTAATAGATGTTTCAGATCCAGCTAATCCAACTGAAGTGGGCTTTTGTGGAATTTACAGTCCTCGTGATGTGTGTGTATCGGAGAGCTATGCCTATCTTGCTGATTCTCAAGCAGGTCTTCGTATAATGGATATTTCAGATCCAACAAATCCATATGTGGCAGGTACTTATAATACAGATGACTATGCTATTGGTGTTTATGCTTCAGGCTCATACGCTTATGTAACAGATAATGACAGTCTTCTGATAGTAGATATTTCAGACCCGGCGAATCCAACTCTGGTAGGTAGTTTTGATAATGGATATCACTTTGCTAGTGATGTTTATGTATCAGGGAATTATGCCTATGCCGGTGCTCAATTTAATAATCTTAAGGGTGGTATTCTAATACTGGATGTATCAGATCCGGAGAATCCATTTGAGTTAGGGTTTTACGAATTAACTCAGGACTGGTTCTGGGTTGAAGAGTGTGTTGTATCAGGCAGCTACGCATATCTTGCGTTATGGTTTCCTGCTAAAATGCGAGGTAACTCAGGCCGCGGGGGAGATGTGTTTGAGATAGTTGATGTTTCAGATCCGTCAAATCCATTTCGTGTAGGTGTCTGTGAGTTACCCAGCATTGCCATGGGAGTTTCTTTAGCAGGGAATTATGCATATGTCGCCGGTTGGGAGCATGGTCTCCGTATAATAGATATTTCAGATCCTTCAAATCCATTTGAGGTTGGTTTCTGCAATCAGTCCGGTGACTATCTTTTCGGGGTTAATGTATTAGGGAATTACGCCTATGCTGCTGATTTTGGTGGTTTTTTCCGTACATACGATGTTTCGGATCCGACAAATCCGTTTGAAACAGGTCATATTGAAGGTATATGGGGTGCTTATGCAGTTAATGTAGTTGACAATGAACCTCCTCAGGTTAGCGTTATTTCCCCAAATGGCGGTGAGGGTTTTGAACCCGGTGATATATGTGATATTACCTGGCTTGCTGAAGATATTGGTGGTGTGGGTTCCATAAGCATTCTTTATTCAATAGATGCCGGTATGGATTGGGATACAATCGCAACCGGAGAAGTAAATGATTCCACTTATTCATGGACTGTTCCGGATACCCAGTCTGATAGCTGCCTCGTGAAGATATTAGCCTATGACTCAAGCCTTAATGTTGGTGAGGATCAGAGTGATGCATTCTTCAGTATTTCAACGCTGGGAATAGAGGAGAGCAACTCTTCTCCGGGTTCTCTGACGATTTTGAATATAGCTCCGAATCCGTTCAGAGGGTCGACAGAAATTACATTCGGCATGGGGCAAAATGAAGGGGGCAACAGGATAACTTCTGGTTCTATGTTCCCAGGCTCCTGTCTGAAGATATACGATGTTGGCGGACGACTGATCAGACAGTGGGATTATCCTGATGCTGACCAATCCTGTCATGTTGTCTGGGAAGGAAGAGATGATCACGGCTGCGAAGTTTCGCCCGGTGTTTATCTGGTGCGGTTTGAGACGCAGGATCATGCTGTAACGGAAAAGGTGATTTTACTGAAGTAGAAGCATAGAGTGTTCAAAGGAGACTTACAGAGGGCAGGATATGACTGATGCCAGCTGGTTGAGAATGATCGAAAGCATTAGAACAGGAGGGAAAAATGCGAAAAGAAGTATTTCCGGCAGGTTGCTGCAGGAAAAAAGGGTTCAGATCAGGAATTATTACGCTTTATCCGATTCTGATGGTGTTCTTCATCATAAGCGCAGGATGGACGCAGACTCTGCCACTGAAAGCACACATTCCCTGGGACTGGATAAATGACTTCGAGTTCTATGAAAACGGAATTTTCATCGCTTCGGAAAATGAAAATATAAATTATTATACTGTTGATGAAGACTTCAACCTGACATACCGGTACACTATTGACCCCGGAGGGCTTCATAAGCTGTCTCAGTTCTGTGTTGAAGAATCATATCTATATGCTCTTGATGGTGCATCCATGCATCAATGTGGTACACCGATCCTTTTTGACTATGAAGTGAATGAAACAGGTTATGAATATCTGGGTGGAATTGAACCAAGTGGAACAATCTGGGCACAGTTTGATCCAATAATTTATCATAACGGCAGTATCATTTACCAGGACTACCCAGGAGATTACTACAGGATAGATGTGAGCAATCCCGCCAATCCTATACTAACTGGTTGCATATTAGGTACTAACGATGTCTGCCATGATATGATAGTCTATCAGGATACGCTGTTGATAACATCCATGCAGCGGGGGGCAGGATTCTGGGACGGAAACTTCAGAATCATGAGGAATATTCCACCAGATCCACTAACTTCAGTTGGCACATACGGATTCAATTCATACTCGTACACAGCTGCTGTACTCAATATAGATAATATTCTGTTTACTTCTCATAATAACGGCTTAAGGGTATACGATCTGTCCGATTTAGGGAATGTACAGCAGATTTATTTCTATCCGAGCGAATGGAGCAGGTGCCTTGCACGTTCAAACGAATTCATATTTATGGGCTGTAACAACGGATGGCATGTTTTCGAATACACGAGTCCCGGAGACATACAGCATCTGGAGTTTTATCCAAACGATACCAGAGTACTTCGTATGAGGATGAAACCGGAAGAAGAGGAACTCTGGTGTTTTGTGGACGGAGGTTCCCTCGGCGGTCTTGTTGTTCTTGATGTTTCCACTTTCACGGGAATCGAGGAGAGTGAAACGGGTCCCGTTTCAGGTCTTCCGAGCATTCAGAGCTTTCCTAATCCATTTTCAACTGAAACAACGATAAGCTATTCAATACCTGTTGATGGTCATACAACTCTCAGGGTCTATAATCTGAAAGGTCAACTTGTAAGAACTCTTGCGGATGATTACATGCAATCCCCGCAATCAGGTTGTCATTCAGTACTCTGGGATGGCAGAGACGATGGAAACGGATCACTGCCGAACAGTGTATACATCTGCCATCTTGTTTCCGGTAATTCCACGGCCACCTGCAGGCTTATGCTTGTTAAATGAACATTGTGAATCTGCGCTGATTGGGAAATATCACGGCAGACAGGGATTAGTCTATTTTGTAACAGACAGTTTTCTGTCTCTGATATTCCACTGAATACTGGTTGTGTTGTTTAAGAACACTCTGTCGTGGCTTACCAGAATCAGCGCTCCTGGATAATCATTAAGCGCTTTCTCCAGGCATTCTATCGATGGCAGATCCATATGGTTTGTGGGTTCATCCATTATTACAAGCCATGGAGTCTTTGAAAGGCCAAGCGCAAGCATAAGCTTTCTGGACTCCCCCGGGCTTGGCACCGAGGAGCTGAGCAGCCTTTCCGGATCGCTTCCGAGCCTTCTCACAATGGTCATTACATGCCCGAGATCACCATGGGAGAGTTCTTTTGCCTCAGTCAGGCAGTGACTGCACTCTTCCGCTGTGATCTCCTGCGGAATCCAGATGATTTTTTCCTCAGGGCAGTTCAGTTCTGATCTGAGACGGTTCAGGAGTGTGGTTTTCCCGGTTCCATTGCCGCCTGTCAGCGCTATTCTGTCTTCGGACTGAATTACCATCTGCGGATATAGCAGCGTAAATCTGCCTACCTGGATTTTTCCCCCGGGAAGATCAAGAAGGGAGTTTCTGGTAGAGCCTTCGCCCGACATTTCAACGCCGGTGCCGTATATCTTCCTGTATGTGATGGATTCCATGTGATCTTTAGCTCTTTCCGCTCGTGCTGTCGCTTCTCTGCTTCTCTGCCCGGCTTTCTGGACTGTACTGGTATATTGGGATGGACCATCGTAATTGTACTTGCAGATATCCCTGAAGGATATCTGCTTTCCGGAGAAGCTGGCCTGTACTGTTCTGGCCCTTATCATCTTTTTCCTGGCGTCCCGTTTCAGCTGCTTGTATTTGACTTCAGCCAGTTTTCTTCTTTTGGAGAGATTATCCTGTCTCAGTTGATCCGCGATAATGGCTGAGGTGTAGTTAGTGCGGTAAAGCTGTATGCCATCGGGAAAGAACAGGGCGCAGGATGTACACAGTTCATCCATGGCATACCTGTCATGACTTACAAGCAGACCGCAGCCCTGATACTCTCTCATTGAACTTATCAGAAGGGATCTGCCGTCTGTATCAAGATGGTTGAAAGGCTCATCCAGGGCCAGAACAGCCGGCCGGGTCCATATTGCCGATGCGATCTGAAGGCGTTTTCGCTCACCGTGTGATAGTGTATCCCACCTGTTTCCCCAGTCATCTCCGATCCTGTGTGTATCCCTCAGTCTGATGGACTCCGAAGACCAGTCGAGGAAGAACTCATCGAGGTACGGCGGTGGATGATCAGTTCTCTGCGGACAGTAGACGGCGGTTCCGGAAGAAACAACTGTGCCTGTGTCCGGAGTAAGGAGACCTGTTGCGAGTTTCAGTAGTGTCGTTTTACCGCAGCCGTTGGCTCCCGCGAATGCGGCCCAGCCTGAATCGAGATTCATGGAGACATCGGTAACCGCCTGTTGAGTAGAACCGGGATATGTATAGGAAACATCGTTGAAACGCAAAAATGTATGATACATGAAAATCCTTTCTGAAAAAACTGCTTTACGTTGCTGTTTCAGAAAGAAATGTTCATGCTCCACCGTCCTGTATCGGCTAATTGTTTGAGTCAGTAATATATCACTAGCCGGAGAGCGGCGTCTACACGGCGATTTGTTACGTGGCAGGTCTACCCGCATCAGGATTAGTTATTTATTATCCATCAGGTTTGCAGGGAATACTGAAACCTTTTTGAAAGGGGAGACCATGAGCGGAATAGTTGGATCGTGCGGTATCATCTGTACTGAATGTCCCGCATTCATCGCATACAGAACCGATGACCAGGCATTGAGGGAAAAAACTTCGGTGGAGTGGTCGAAGATGTACGGAGCTCCGATTAAAGCGGCCGATATCAACTGTGTGGGCTGTCTTGCTACAGAAGGTGTTCAGATAAGCCACTGTGCGGAGTGTGATATCCGGGCATGCAGCCAGCAGACTCATCAGCTTGATAACTGCGGGCTCTGCGATGAATATTCCTGTGAGAGAATTGAGAAGTTCTTCGAGTTCGTTCCATCCTGCAAAGAAGTTCTCGATGAGATAAGTACTTCTAAATAAGTTCTGCCGGGCGCATAATGCAAAGACCGCGGCAGAGAGAGAGCTTAGGTCATTGTCAGGCAACGGTATCAGTTGTATAAAGTTAGGAAAATCTTCAGCATTTGATCTCCTGTATGGTAATTACCGCTGGAACTGAATTGATTAAATATTGTATAATTGATTGAAGATGAAATTACCTGGAAGGAAGAGTATGACAAAGAAAATTCTTGTTCTGATTGCTGCTTTAAGCGTTTTCGCTTTTTCTCTATTAACCGCCTGCAGTCCTGATGATCCATTCACGCTGCTCCGGTGTCAGTTCAGGATTGAAAACACCGAGGATTTCTTCGTGACCGGGATTCAGCTTGACAGCCTGGAGAATCTATCCCCCTCACAGATTCTTGAGGTGGTTTCAACATGGGCATCGGGAACCTGCCCTGTGGATTTCACACTGAATGTGGGAATTTTCAATCCCAATGATGGTTCGACCGGACCGGACATCATACCGGTAACGCTTACATCTCTTGTGTGGGATCTTTACCTTGATGGAGATTCCGGAGAATCATTCGACACCACCTGGGTTGCTTCCGGTATAATGAGTGAAGCTCTGGAGGTTCCCGGATCGGGCGAGACTGTGATCATGCCGCTGGATATCAGCATTGACGCGTTTGCAGTCATGGGTGAGATGGGGCCGCTGGATTTCATAGATCTGGCTCTTGCGATCGGTGGAATCGACTCGGGAATGAGAGATTCAGATCATCTGGGCAGGGTGCTTGTCATGGCTGTACCGACTATAACAACCCCATTCGGACCGATGACGTATTCCGGTTCGCTTTATATCAACCTTGACTGGATCGATTAGATATCTTCGTGTTGCTCTATTTGCTGTGAATTTGTATTATTGATGCCCGTTAAAAGGCGGCGTAGCCAAGTGGAAAGGCAGTGGACTGCAAATCCACCATTCATCGGTTCAAATCCGATCGCCGCCTCCAATTCTTTTTCGGTTGGTATATATGAATAGAATTCCTTCAGCAATCCGACTGTCTCTGCTTGTTATTGCCATTCTTATGTTTGTCTCCGGCTACATATGGGGCAATCCGACAGCTATCTGGCAGAAGGCCGCAACTATCTGCCTTGAATGTATCGGAATCGGCTGAGGTGAAAGAGAGAGCACGCCGCCTTGTTCAGGCTGCTTCACTGGTATTTTCCAACCTCTATTTACACGGCTGGATCAGCGGAACGATCTTCACCGGTAAATCGAAGATGTTCTGCGTTCCGGGGCTGCACTGTTACTCATGTCCATCAAGCGTGCTGTCCTGTCCGGTCGGATCTATTCAGAACATTCTGTCTTCGGAGGGTTTTCTGGGAGGAATCGCCACCGGAAGACCTGATTCACTGATATTTCTGGGTGTAACAGGTTTTCTCCTGACATTCGGATTCCTTGCCGGCAGGATTGCCTGTGGCTGGGTTTGTCCATTTGGATTTCTTCAGGAACTCCTTTACAAGATACCTTCTCCAAAACTGATCATACCTTCCTCCTGGAGAGACGCGAAATACGCTGTCCTTCTTATCTTCGTGATTCTTTTCCCGCTGCTTCTGAGATCGATTCCCGGCGCAGGAGGAGATCCATGGTTCTGCAAGGTAATATGTCCCTCAGGTACACTATTTGCCGGGTGGCCTCTCGTTCTGTTTGACGGGGGAGAGACCCTGCAGACCGGATTCCTGTTCTCATGGAAAACAGTTGTTCTGGTGTTAGTGCTTCTCTGGTCAATTACATCGAAGCGCCCTTTCTGCAGAGTGTTATGTCCGCTTGGCGCAATCTGGGGAATCACAGGGAAGGTTTCCGTTTTCAGGATGAGGGTTGATTCCTCCTGTATCTCGTGTGACAGGTGCAGAACCGTTTGTCCTGTTGATATCGCAATCTACAAAGAACCGAATTCCGCTGAGTGTATCAGATGCGGAAAGTGTATCACTGTCTGTCCGGTCAGCGCTATCCACCATGATGTTCGTAAGCAGGAGAAAGACTGATGGTATACGCAAGATTCCGATCATATCTCTGGATTCCACTGGTTCTTGTTTTTCTGATTCCGGTGATGAAATATGCGGGGAGTCAGAAAACAGCAGGTGAATCCGTTACGCAGGGCATGCTTCTGGTTGGAAGGGATGCGCTGGACAGTCTTCTTTCATCATCTGAAGGTAAACCCGTAATTGTGAATTTCTGGGCGACATGGTGTACACCCTGTGTTGGAGAACTTCCGCATATTGATGAAGTATATCGCTCGATGGAAGGCGAAATCGTAGCAATAGCGGTTGATATTGGTGACCCTGAGCTGGAAACCCTGCTGGAGTTCCGCTCCATATTCAAGCTTTCCATGACGGTTGTCTGGTTGAATATGAATGATGCTGAAACCCTGAAAAGAGAATGGAATCTTGCTGATGTGCTTCCGATCACTCTCATTTATGATGCCTGCGGGAATGAAATTCGGAGAGTAGCTGGTGTTCGCGATGGGGAGTTTTTCCGGAGTGCTGTATCCGGTGAGATTATTGAGGATACCGAATTGATTGAAGATCCACCCGAGCTTGTACTTCATATTAATGTTGTCGGATTCGCAACTGATGATCTTACTGAAATACTGCTTCAAACCGCGATAGAACTCGCCAGTTCCGAAGGAGTTGATTACTTCGACCCATCGGTTCCTTCCGACAGTATGGAGATTGATGCCCTGTTCCTGCCAAAGACAGGATATCCCTATGCGCAACCCTGTATCGGGGGAGCCTGCGGCCGTCCCGCGAAAACACCTGATGAACTGCTTCAGGCGGTTGAGAACCTTTCCAATTGAGCCATCCCGCCGTATCAGTTGTGCTTCCTTTTCGCAATGCGGACAGTTTCCTGAACGAGGCTCTTGCTTCCGTTGCCGGTCAGACGTTTCAGGAATTTGAAGCGATTCTTATTAACGACGGTTCTGATGACGGGTCTTTAGCCATCGCGAAGGCCTGGTGCGGGCGGGATCCGAGATTTTGTCTTGTCCATTCCTGCGGAAGAGGATTGGTCGACGCGCTGAATTCAGGACTGGCCCGCTCGCGGGGAGACTGGATAGCAAGAATGGATGCCGATGACATTTCTCTGCCGGAGAGGTTTGAAAAGCAATTGAATCTTGCTCTTTCAATGGGACCCGAAACGGTAGTATCGTGTCAGGTTGAGAGTTTTCCGGATGATGTTGTGACCGACGGCTACAGGATGTATGAAAATTGGTTGAATCATCTGATCGAACCTGAGGAAATTGAGAAAAATCTGTTTGTTGAAAGTCCTGTTCCGCATCCCACCGCATTCTACCACAGAGAGAGTGTTCTTGGCGCGGGTGGATACCTGGAAAGGGAGCTTCCTGAGGATTACGAATTGTGGCTGCGGTTATGGAACCGCGGTTTCAGATTCAGCCGGGTACCGGAAGTACTTCTCAGATGGAGGGATTGTCCTGATCGACTCTCCAGAACCAGCAGTTCCTATTCACTGACTTCGTTTTACAAACTAAAGGCAAAGTATCTTTCGCACGTACAGTGCATGTCAGCGAAACGGGTTCTCATCGCCGGGAGCGGGCAGACCGCTCGCAGACTGGGAAAATGTCTGCAGGATGAGGGGTTTGAGATAGAAGCTTTTATTGACCCTGATACAAAAAGGCAGGGGCAAACGCTGAGAAACAGGCCCGTAACAGGAACTGAAATCCTCTCTGAATTTCCCGAAGTCCCGGTAGTCATTGCCACCAGAGTTCCAGGTGCAAGAGATGCTGTTCGAGAGTTTCTGGAGGATCTGGGTAGGGTTGAGTGGAAGGATTTTGTAGTCTGCTCCTAGAGCATAATCACAGCATCTTATCTTATCATGATATTGACATGAATCACATAATATGTAATTTCACTAGTCATGAAGGTCTGGGGGTGAGAATCTGGATTTCTGCTTTATGAATTGCAGGTGAAGCAGGAGCAATACCATGAATGAGAGAACGTTGAGGCTTTTGATACTTGAAGACAGCGTTGATGACGCTGAGCTGGCCGTAAAACAGCTTGAAAAAGACGGATACGAAGTTGATCACAATGTTGTTGATTCGGAGAGCTCTTTCAGAGAGGCTCTCGATAACAATCCCGATATTATCCTTGCCGATTACAGCCTGCCAGGTTTCAAATTTCTAGATGCTTTACGCATACACCAGGATGTCGCACCTGAAATACCACTGATACTCTTTTCCGGCACCATCGGTGAGGAAAAGGCAGTCGACTGTATTAAGCTTGGCGCTGTTGACTACGTTCTGAAAGACAATCTCATCAGGCTTTGTCCTGCTGTGAAAAGGGCGCTGGATGAAGCGAAGATTCGCAGGGATAAAATAAATACCGAAATGAAGCTGAGGGAAAGTGAGGCTCAGAAACAGGCTCTTCTCGATGGTTCTCCCGATATGATAATTCTGATGGACACAGATCTTAAAGTACTCTGGGCTAACAGAACCGCCCTGAATATGAATCCCGGGTGTATCGGCCAATTGTGCTACAGAGCTTTTCCCGAGATTGAAGAGCCATGCGATGGTTGCCCTATCATAAAAGCCATTGAAACGGGAAAGAACGAAACAGGCATCGTATATCAGGAGGCTGTTGAAGGAAAAAGGGGTGAAAGATACTGGGAAGATATCGGTGTTCCTATGAAGGATGGGGACGGGAATGTTACCGAGGTTATCAAGATTGCCAGGAATATCACGGACAGGATGAAAAGGGAAAAAGATCTCAGGAGAAAAAACGAGGAACTCGAGAAATTCAATTCTCTCGCTGTCGGCAGAGAGCTGAAAATGGTGGAATTGAAGCGGGAGATAAACTTCCTCCTTGAGGAACTTGGCAGAGAACCCCGGTTCAATCTGCCGGGAGGATCAGAGGCTTCACAGTGAGAATACGCTCAAAAGTGCTTCTTGCAGCCTTTTTAATAATCGTATTTACCGGCCTGTCTGTCATTCTTGTTGTTAGAAGTCTCTCAAAGAGTATTCTTGAAGAACAGATGATCGACCATCTCGGCTCCATCGCGACGATAAGAGCGCAATATGTCAATTCGGTTCTGAATGAGTATCAGGAACTCGCTGTACTCATATCAACCGGGAATGTATTTATCGATCTTGTTTCAGAAAAAGGAAACAATGAAGAAGCAGTTGAAGCCGTGAATAGAAGAATCAGTGCAATGCTATCTTCTTACGCTACAATTTCACGGTTCAGGCTGCTTGACAGAACCGGTGCAGTTATCGCTTCGTCTCATTCGGATGTCGGTGCAGATTACAGTACGGATTCACTATTCCTGAATATAACCGATGGAGAGATTTATACAGGGGAATTGCACTTCTCGCGATTTACGGATAATCCGGTATTCAGTATCTCGGCTCCGATTTGCAGGTCAGGTGAATTCCTCGGAGCGGTTGTAGTCAATTTTGATGCTGACAAGGAATTATTCTCTTCTATAACGGACAGGACCGGGCTGGGAGAGACGGGAGAGGTTTATGTAATTGACAGAAACGGTCTTATGCTTACTCCTTCTTTATACATCGATGATGCTGTTCTTCATGTGACGGTCGATCTGGAGACAACTGGAGGTATCGCGGAAACTTGTCAATTCGAGGGCGGAGAACACGAGCCTCTTGCTGTTTTTACCAGTAATTACATGGAGAATGATGTTATCAGCATTCATTCCCATATTCCCGATATTAACTGCATCCTTATTGCCGAAATCAGCGTTGAAGAAGCCTTCGCTCCTGTTGACAGACTCACGCGAAGTATGCTCATCGTTATGGCCGGAGTGCTTGTTCTGGGTTTGTTACTTTCAGTAGTTGTTTCGACCAGTCTGGCAAAACCCATCGAGAAGCTGAAGAGTGGTGTGGAAGAGATAATGAAGGGAAATCTTGATTTAAAAATCAGGTCAAAATCGAAAGATGAAACGGGAGAACTCTCCAGGGCATTCAGCGATATGACCGCAGAACTTAAAGAATCAAGAAACAGATTTGGGAAATACACAGAAGATCTTGAAAAGAAGATATCTGAAAGAACAATTGAAATAAAGCAACAGTTTGAAAAAAGTGAGCAGCAGAGAATCGCGACACTCAACATACTTCAGGATCTCGACGAATCCAGCAATAAACTGAAAGATGAAATTGGTGAGAGGAAACAGGCGGAAAAAACCCTTGAGCAGAGAGTCTTACATCTTGCGGCACTCGGGGAAATAGGCCGTAATATAGTGTCAATGCTCGAACTGGATTCTCTGCTTGCACTTACCGTGTCTCTTATTCATGAATCATTCGGTTATAAATATGTTTCGATTCTCTTGATCGATCCAGTAACAGATATGATCGCGATCAGGGAGGGAGCCGGTTTCGATGTTGCGCCGACAAGGAAAATACATCTCAAAATAGGGGAAGACGGTATCTGCGGTCATGTTGCTGCTACTGGAAAACATCTCCTTATCGGTGATGTTCAGCTTGATCCTCGACATTTTCCTGTAGATGAACTGTCTGATTCACGTTCTGAGTTGACTGTGCCGATAAGAACAAAGGAGAGGCTAATTGGAGTTCTTGATGTTCAGAGCAATAAGGTTAACGCGTTTAATGAGCAGGATTTATTCATCATCCGAATAATGGCCGATCAGGCCGCAATAGCAATCGAGAACGCTCAGCTTTTCGAAAGGGCGGCGAAAGAACTTGCTGAACGTGAAGCCGCGGAGAAGGCGCTCGAATCGGAAAAGGAAAGGCTGAGAGTTACATTAAGATCAATTGGTGACGCTGTCATCACGACTGATACGTCCGGTGAGATTATCATGATAAACAGGGCTGCTGAAGAATTGACAGGATGGCTGCAGAATGAAGCCGCCGGGAAAGAACTCACCGACGTTTTTCATATTATTGATGATAATAAAGGAGAACCATGCCGCAATCCTGTAGATGGAGTACTGGAATCAATGGATACAATCAGCTACTCCGCTAATACGGTTCTTCTGGATAAAAATGGTTCACGAAGACCGATTGCTCACAGCTGCGCTCCCATTATGGATAAGGAAAGCAAGCTGGTCGGCGCTGTTGTTGTCTTCCGCGATATTGCAGAGCAACGTAAGACGGAGGAAGAACTCCGGAAGATAGCCCGGCTCGAATCGATCGGTATACTTGCGGGCGGTCTGGCGCATGATTTCAACAACATGCTTTCAGCGATACTAGGGAATATCTCTCTGGCGAAGATGTCGCTTAAACCTGAAAGCAGCATTTACAAAATACTGACAAAATCGGAGAATGCGTCCATGCGGGCCAGAGATCTGACGCAACAGCTTCTAACTTTCTCGAAGGGTGGAGCGCCTGTCAGAGAGACAACGGTCATCAGTGACCTTATCAGTGAAACAGTGAACTTCGCGCTTGGCGGATCTAATTCGCGAGGGGAAATATCTATCCCTGAAAACCTTTGGCCTGTGGATATAGATAAAGGACAGATCAGTGAAGTATTCAGCAATCTGATCATCAACGCGGACCAGGCAATGCCTGAAGGAGGTGTGATCAGAATTACAGCGTTCAATGCTGTGATCAATTCTGATGAGATCCCTTACTTGCCGGAAGGCAGATATATAATTGTAACGGTTTCGGATCAGGGCATAGGAATACCAGGCAGACAGCTGGAAAAAATCTTCGATCCATACTTCACGACCAAGCAGAAAGGAAGCGGTCTTGGTCTTTCCATTGTTTATTCCATCATGAGAAAGCATGACGGGTATATTACTGTTGATTCTGAAATCAGCGTCGGAACTGAATTCCACCTGTACCTTCCTGCTTCAGACAATGATGAACCTGCCGAAGCTGATCAAGATGAGAAGACGATTTCAGGAGAAGGAAATATCCTTGTTATGGATGACGATAGAATGGTACGTGATGTCGTGGGAGGGATGCTTCAGCATCTGGGATATCAGGTTGATTTCGCGGAGAATGGCGAAGAAGCTCTGGAAAAATACAGAGAAGCGATGGGCAGCGGCAAACCGTTTGATGTTGTTATCATGGATCTGACCATCCCGGGAGGAATGGGGGGAAGGAGTATGATTCCCCTGCTTCTTTCAATGGATCCCCAGGCAAAAGCGATTGTATCAAGCGGCTATTTAGAAGATCCGGTAATGGCCAACTATGAGAAATTTGGATTCCATGGGTGCATCAAGAAGCCCTATCGTGTTGCTGAACTGGGAAGAATACTCCTGGAAATCATGAAAAAAAGTAATAACATGGATAATAAGAATACAGCGTCTGCTTCTACACAGTAACGAATCACTTACGCATCACGTATTATTTACGGAATAGTGTATTCAACATGATAAATGTCCTTATTCAGCTTTCATGATTTGGACATCGGCGGTTTAGGGCTATATTCATGAGAAGAAAGTTGAACATGTGCTTAACCTGGAAATGATTTAAAGGAGGTCTGAATTGAAGATCAAGGAAGAGATGAAGGGTGATGTGCTTGTCGTTTCTCTTTCCGGCAAAGTAATAGGCGGTCCTGAGCTTATGGATGTGAAAACAGTGTTTCAGAACGCAGTCAATCATGATATTTCCAAAGTGCTGCTTGACCTTGGAAAAGTCACCTGGATGGACAGTTCAGGACTTGGAGTGATCGTCTCCGGTCATACAACTCTCTCCAGAGCAGATGGATCTCTCAGGATACTCAATGCAACCAAGAAAATTCATGAACTGTTTATCATTACAAAACTGATCACTATCTTCGAAACTTATAATGATGAGCAGGAAGCGCTGAACAGCTTCGGAGAATAGCTGTGCGAACAATAGAGATTCGGCTGCCAAGTGAAATTTCCGTTCTGGAACCTCTTCAGATTTTTGTCGAGAGTATCGGGAAATATGCTGGAGTGGAGGAAGATGAACTGTCTTCTCTCTCAGTTGCGGTTATCGAACTTGTTAAAAACGGTATGGAACACGGGAACGGCAATGATCCTGAGAAAATTGTTAAAATCAGTATTGATACTTTCCAGAGCAGGATTCGTTTCTTTATTGATGATGAGGGTATCTGGGAACCCGACATGGCTCCGGGATTTGAACCTGGAGAAGGAGAGGAGCTTCTTTCATGCAGGGGACGCGGAGTCCTGATTGCAAGAAATCTCGCGAAATGGGTGGAATTCGGTCTTACACCCGAAGGAAAAACAAGGGTTACTCTTATCTGGCCTCTGACCTGAAAGCAGCTCGGATTCGGTGAACAGTTTCAGGCTTGCAGCAGTATTCGAGAAAAAGGGATTTCCCGGCGGGATTCAGGATATTCTCAGAAGAGACGCAGAGCTGTTGATTCCACCAAGATGGGCTGACAATACCATACTGGTCGATCCCGATGTTCTGTTTCCCGATGCACTGCTTCTGATAATCGATGGTCCTCTTTCCGCTCAAATGAGAAACACCTATTTCAATTGTTACAGACGCGGGATTCCGATAGCAGGTATATGTCACCTGACTGAACCTGAAGATGATCCTGTTGCGCTCAAGCTTTCCGATCAGAATCTCTGCTGGTCGTTCTCCTCGGCCAGTTTTGGAAGGGAACTCCTTCGAAACCAGGTTCAGACCTGGATTCGTGAACTCAATCGAGAGTCCTTTCCATTTCCTGAAGGTAAGGAACTGATTCAATCGTACGGAGATATCAATGTTTCACCTGTAGATCAGGATTCATACGAATCCGCTAGAGAAGTCCTGGCAAGACGCGGTTTCGTATGTCTCAGTGGTTCCCTTGGAGCAGGGAAGACCACCATTGCACGCAGGCTGCTGATAGAGGCAGCCAGCGAGGGTTTGAATCCCATTGAGTTCATAACTCGCGATCTTTTCTTCGGAGAGGTAGTTCAGCTTCTTACCGGACCGGAGGACTGTGCGGTATTCCTGGATATTGATACTCTCAGAAGAATAGTTGATATCTATCCACTTCGTCTCTGGTCAACGATTCTTTCGCTGATGATCAGGGTAACTGAAACAAGGCACAGGCTGATTCTTGCGACATCTTCACCTGAAATAGCCGTGGTTTTTGAAGCATATCACGATGCGCACATCAAACTTCCGGAGCCTTCGACAAGCAGAAAATGGAGATTAAGGCAGGGTCAGGATGCTCTCAAGTGGTTTCGGTCTCAGGATTCGCTGAAGAAAGCTGAACTTCTCCTGCTTGCGGCTTTCGACCCGGTTGTTCCCGAAGCGGTTTTCAAACGGACACTGTTCAAGCTCTGGGACAGGCTGATTGTACAGGAGGACAGAAGATTTCCATCCACTGAAGAGCTTGAATCGCTTTACATGAGTTCTCTTGCGGCTCAGGGCATAGCGCCTTTCCGGAGGATTTCGGGAAGCGGTGAAGCATATTTCGCAATCAGCGATACGATGAAGATGTGGGCAATCGATAACGGAATCCAGGAACTTCTGAAGAAAGATGCCCCGATTATTCGAGCTTTCGCGGACACTCTGACTGGAAGCTCTGAAACCAGCGTAAGACGGGCGGGATATTTCCTGACCGGATTTTACACCAGCCTGTCTGACGAAGTGAGAGCAAAACTTCTTCTGCACATTGTTGCTGAAGAATCCGGGATTGTACTGACTGATGTTCTCAATATATTGCTGAGTTCTATGAAAAGCGCTGATGAGTCTATTATCAGCATGTACAGAATAATGATGGAAAAGGGCAGTCCGGAAGTCAGGGGATCAGTCGCTGGAACGCTCTGCAGGCCATGGGTAATGGAATCACCTGAGACATCAGATCTGGTTAACGCAGCAGCAGGAGATCCCGATTCAGGGGTCAGGGGGCAATTCCTTCAGGGGCTGACATTTATGGGAATGTCTGAACGTGGATCAAAGATATATAATGAGCTTCTCGAGGATAATTCAATGGCAGTTCGACGGAGTGTTCTATTACATATAGGCAGCAAGTTTCCCGATCTCTCCGGCAGAGAATATGAAGTACTCAATGATGTGCTTGAAAGTGGCGATTCCGGATTACTGCCTCCTCTGATCATTGGGTTGCTTGACAGAGAACTTGAAGAGTTTAATCAGGAATTCAGTGATCTTCTGTGGGTATTAATGGACCGTCTCCCTGAAGGCGGCAAGGGAAAACTTGCCTGGAGAATCGGAGCGAGATTGAGATTCTTCAGCAGAGAAGTAAGGAAAACCCTTCGATCCGATCTTGCCGAAGAAGATATTCTTCCTGTAACCCGCTGTATGCTGATGAATTATTCCTCACTTGATGAGGATGAGAGGAAGAACCTCTGGGATATGATTCATGAACGTGTAAGCGACAGCAGGGCGTTCGCACACATGGTTCTGCGGTATTACAGTATTATGGATGAAACAGACAGAAACAATTTAATTAAAACTGTACTGATGTCAGAACGTTATGAAGGTAGGGAAGCGCTGAGCCAGCTGATATACAGAGGAAGAACCGATCTGGCAGAGGCTTCCATTGCTTTGATTGAAGAGATTCTTGCCGATGGTGAATTTGAGAAACGGGCTTTACTTCCGTTTTTTGTGCTGTGGAACAGCAATGATCTTGGTGAAATCCAGCAAGAGTTCATTTCTGATTTTATTACCGACAAATCCCCTCTTGTACGTAAGTCCCTGGTTAGAGCAGTACGCCGCCTCGGAGAACGTACTGAAAAGTCATTAAGGGTTCTTATTCAGCTTTCAACTGATGATAAAAGAGCTGTCCGGGCAGAAGCCGGAGCTGCACTGGGAGAATTTGAGAGAGATGACACGGATAAACTGAGCAGTGCCCTGATCACCCTTCTTGATGATGAAGATCCATATGTCAGGCTGAGTACGCTTTCCGGTCTTCTGGAGAATGTTCTTCTTTCATCAGGGAAACTGCTGCCCGTTGTTTTTGCTGCTCTTGATGATCCCGCTCCGGAAGTCAGGCTGGAAGCAATTCAAGGTTTAAGAAGATATCCGGAAATGAGTTCAAAGGGAGATGTTCCCGCAAAACTGGCAGAAAGGCTTTTTGACCCTGACAGAAACGTCCGTATGGAGGTAATAAAGTACGTTACTGAAACTCCTGAACTTCTTGCTTCAAAAGAAGTCAGAAAAAGAATGCCTGACATTCTGCTGGACAGATTGTCCGCCGGTCACGCGATAGCAGAGGAACTGAGCATGGCCAGAAAAATCCAGCTGGATCTGCTGCCGGACAAACCACCGAATCCTGAGAGATACGATATCGAGAGTTACTACAGATCCGCAAGGGAGGTTGGCGGAGATTACTTTGATTTCTTTCAGCTGCCGGGCCGCAACCTCGGGATAGCTATTGCTGATGTTGCCGGGAAGGGAATACCGGCTGCGCTGACCATGGCAGGCCTGAAAGGTAATCTTGAAGCCTATGTTCAGAACATCTATTCGATAAGTGAAATTATGAAGAAGGTAAACGAGTCTTCCGTTCTTGGTGAGAGTGATCTGATTATGACAGGCCTTTTCTACAGTGTACTTGATCTTGATTCAGGTAAGCTCACCTATGTAAATGCCGGACATAATCCGCCTCTTCTTGTCAGGAGGGAGGGAAGTTCAACCTGGCTTGACAGGGGCGGGCTCATACTCGGGCTTTCTGACAAGGCAGAATACGAACATGGAACCGATGAACTCAAACCTGGAGATGTTCTTGTTCTTTATACAGATGGAATTACAGAAGCTATGGACAAATTCAATGTTGAACTGGGTGTTGACAGATTGAAAGACGTAGTTCTTGAGAACAGAGATCTTTCAGCTCAGCAGATTGCGGGAGGAATCCTTGAAGCGGTGAATTCCCATTCGGAAGGAATCCCTCAGGGTGATGATCAGACTCTTGTAGTTATTAAACACAGGTAATTGCATTATGCAGGCTGGACTGATATTCCTCCTTACCGATTTCGGAACATCTGATACATACGCTGCTCAGATGAAGGCAGCCATTCTGCGCACTGCTCCTGTCGGGACATCCATTGTAGATCTGACACACGATATTGAAGCCGGTTCAGTTATGGAGGGAGCTTTCCACCTTCATGTTTCTTTGCAGGCAATACCGGAAGGTTCCGTTGTTGTAGCCGTTGTTGACCCCGGTGTCGGAACGGAACGGCACGGAGTTGTCTGTGGGGTTGAAGGGATCTATTACGTAGGACCGGATAACGGAATATTCAGCCTGCTGCCGGTTGACAAAGCATGGAGGCTTCCTCGACTTCCCCCTGATTCCTGCGCTACTTTTCACGGCAGAGATCTGTTTGCGCCTGCCGGAGCGAGACTGCTTGTAAATCCGGGATGGGTGAGCAGCCTTGAAAGTATTGATCCTGGAATACTGGTTTCATTGGAGATCAGAGCGCCGGAAAAATCGGAGGAAGGCTGTCATGCCACTGTCGCTCATATAGATCGATTCGGGAATGTTGTTCTATGGCTGTCTCCCGCGGATGCTGATGGATTCCATCCATCTGAAATCAGGCTGCCATCGGGTGAGATCATACCTGTCACCAGAACAGGAACTTATGGACACGGGAAGGGATTACTTTTTCTCACAGGCAGCCAGGGTTGTATGGAACTAGCTGTCAGCTGCGGGAGAGCATCCTCCATACTTGGAGTTGCTGCCGGAGACAGAATATTACTGAAAAGGAGTGTTCGTTGAAATACATCAGCCTTCTGCTTCATCTCTACCAGCCCCCCACACAGGAAGAATCTGTTGTAACCAGGATTGATAATGAATGCTATAGACCCTTATCGAAGCTTCTTTGTGAATCCGGGGTGGAAATAGCTGTGAATATCAACTATTCTCTCACTGAACAGCTTGTTAAAGCCGGTTCTGAATCCCTCCGGAATCTTGCTGACGCGAAAGGGATAGAATTCACTGATTCCGGTGCTTACCATCCCATATTCCCGCTGATAGATGAATATGATATCAGAAGACAGCTTCAACTGAACAGAAATGGAAACTCGCGAGTCATAGGCGCGAATTACAATCCAGGGGGAGTGTTTCCTCCCGAAATGGCTTATTCTCCATCTCTTTCTCCTCTTCTTCTTGATATGGGATATACCTGGACTGTGACTGATGATGTTCCGTGGGTGTGGACAGGAAGAGCGGTTCCCTGCAGGACAATTCCTTTTGTTGATGGCCTGGCAGTTCTGCTCAGAAGCAATTTCTGGAGCAACAGGATCTCCTTTCATGGAGATAATGGCAGTGAAATGGCAGATGAAATTATTTCCGGCATGCATGATTGGTCCGGTGATGAGGATTCCTATCTTCTCATTGCTATGGACGGTGAAACATTCGGTCACCATAGAGAAGGTACGATTGAAACATTTCTCTCGCCTTTTTTGTCAAAAATTGAGTCATTCGACGGAGTTTTACTTGTAACACCTTCAGAACTGGTTCGGAAGTTTCCTTCAGAAGAAGCTTCCGTTCCTTCAGGCAGCTGGTCAACCACTGCAGGGGATATGGACGCTGGAAAACCATGGCCATTATGGGATGATCCGGATAACATGATTCATGTATCTCTTAGAGAACTTCTTGATCATGTGAGGAATCTGGCACTCCGATGCAATTCCGACAGGGTTGCCTCTCTGGCAGATAAAATGTTATACTCGTGCCCGTTCTGGTGGGCTTCTGCAGGTAGATTTGATGCTGTTCAGGTCCGCCGGGGCTTGCTTTCAATTATGGAAACAGCTCAGGCGATATTCACCGAAACAGGTGATCGTGACATGATGGATGACATTATGTCCACCGCCTGCAGTATACCGGTTATAACCGGAGAGGACTGAATTAATGCCCAAGAAGGAAAGAACTTTTGCCGCCAAACTTGCTCACGAAGCCCGAACACTTCATAAGGACGAATGTCCCGCATGCGGGAAAGAAAGAATGGCAGTTGTTCTATACGCTGCCAGATACAGTGACGATGGCAACTGGCGACCACAAAGACGCAGAGTCAGAATCTGTGACTGCAATAGAAAAGAAATTTACGGCTAATCCGGTTTTGTATGGAAATCGAAGGGGTTCTCTTCCTTGCTGCTGGATACGGTACCAGGATTGAACCTCTTTCTCTTTTGCGTCCAAAAGCACTTCTCCCTTTCGGAAACAGCACTGTTCTTACTGAACTTGCCCGTCAAATTTTCGTTTTACGTCCTCGAAGAGTAAGAGTAAACGCGTCAAGGTGTCCTGAAGTATTACTGAATGAACTGATATCGGTATGGCCAATCGAGATGTGTTCAGTATATTTCGAGGAAAGACCATTGGGTGTATGCACAACACTGGCCAGACATGCATCTGCGATGACAGAAGGAACCTGGATGATTGTAAATACTGATATGATCATAGAAGGTTTCGACGCAGAAGAGATGATGAGGTTTCATAAGGAGACCGGATCATCCTGGACTGTTCTAACAGGTTGTTTTCCATCTCAAGGCAGTTATTCTCCGCTTCTTGTTGATGAAAACAGATGTTTCGGAACCGGAGAGGGAGATCCTGTTCACTACTGGGGAATCAGTCTTGTTGAACCTGTTATTCCGCTTTTGTCACGAAGGAAGCAGGTATCCGGCAGCCTGTTTTCCGATCTGGCCCTTGCAGCATTTGATAATGGATATAAGCTCTTCTCATGCAATATGGAAGGTAACTGGCTTGACATGGGCAGAATTGCCATAGCACGAGAGAATATTCTCTCAGGAGGATCATTTATTCATCCTAATGCATGTGTTTCAAGTGATGTTGTTTTTGAAGGCAGCTGGAATATTGGACCAGGATGCATTCTGGCTGCAGGAACGATTTTGAGAAACAGTGTCATGCTTGAAGGCTCAACTCTGGAAAAAGGTTGTCTTGATAAAACCATCCTTCCATGGTTCTGCAGCAGTAGAGATGGAAACATCGTATGAAAACAATGACTGCTGAACTTGCTGACTGGCTTCGAAGCAGAATGGGTGACAATATCGTAGTAGATAGTCTGCATGGTGATGTTTCAGGCAGGCTTTTCTGGAGAGTATTTTGCGGCCAGGATACTCTGATTCTCATGGACAGCGGCACAATCCCGATATGGCCCTGGCTGGATATTCATGAGCTTCTTGCAACCAGGGGGTTTCCGGTACCATCAGTAATGGACTGTAATACAAAAAAAGGCTGGGTTCTGCAGGAAGATCTTGGGGATCTGCGTCTGCTTGATGCTAATGACGGTGAGTACAGGGAATATATAGATACTGCTCTTGATCTTCTTCTCCGCATGCAGCGGGAGCTTGACAGCAAATTGTGCTCCGGTTCAATTGCCGGCAGGAGGAGTTTTACACCTGCATTCTTTATGGCGGAACTGGAGAATACTCTTGAAAGCCTGTTTTTCAGACTGCTTTCCGTACCAATGGATGATCTTCTTTCGCTGCAGTCAGAAATGAGGAATCTGTGCGGTATGATTGATGAAGCTACGGTATTCACTCACAGAGACTTTCATTCAGCTAACCTTATTATCCATGAGAAACGGCTGATAATGGTAGACTGGCAGGATGCTCGATTTGGCCCCTCCGCATATGATCTGGTAAGCCTTCTTCGAGACAGCTATAGAGATATAGGATTATCATGGGAAGACAAGGCCAAGAAGTATGTTAATGCTCAGGGGAAGCTCAATATATTTCAGGTTGCTCTTACGGCCTGCCAGAGAAGTCTTAAAGCCGCAGGTACCTTCAGTCATCAGTACAGGAAAACAGGTGACAGTTCGTTCCTGGGTTACCTTCCCAGAACTTTCAGATACCTTGGAGATTACGCAAGAATCTGTCCTCAACTCGAGAATCTTGTGAACAGTATTTACAGTATTCTTGATAAATGTTCCGGAGAGATTGATCTCAGAGATTTCAGATACTCGAACATACCGGGCATACCGGAGAAATCATACAGATGAAAAGAAGAGAGAAATGAAACGGATTCTTACAGGTGACAGGCCGACAGGTCCTCTGCATCTCGGACATTACGTTGGTTCACTGGAGAACAGAGTAAAGCTTCAGCACGAATACGATACATTCATTATCATTGCGGATGTTCAGACACTGTCGACAAATTTCGATCACCCCGAGCATCTTCCGGAGGATGTCAGGCAGGTTGCGCTTGATAACCTTTCCGCTGGTCTTGATCCCGACAGTGTGAACATCTTTTTGCAGAGTATGGTTCCCCAGATTGCGGAATTAACCGTGTTCTTTTCGATGTTTATCACGGTCAACCGATTGAGGCATAATCCTACGATAAAGACTGAAGCAAAGCAGCATGGATTCGAAGAAAACATGACGTACGGTTTCCTTGGATACCCTGTCAGCCAGGCAGCGGATATACTCTTCTGCAGAGCGGATGTTGTTCCGGTAGGTGAGGATCAGCTTCCGGTTGTTGAAGTATCCAGATTCATCGCGAGAAGATTCAATGAACTCTACGAAAGGGTTTTTCCGGAACCGGAAGGTCTGGAGAGTGAAATCTCAAGACTTGTCGGACTGGATGGACAGGCGAAGATGTCAAAATCTATTGGTAACTGCATATATCTGAGTGATAAATCAGAAGATATCAGAAAAAAACTCATGTCCGCCGTAACCGATCCTGCAAGAATTCACAAAGATGATCCGGGTCATCCGGAAATATGCACGATATTCTCTTACCAGAAAGCATTTAACAGTGTTGAATCAAAGGATATTGAAGAACGCTGCAGAGCGGGGTTAATTGGCTGCGTCGGGTGCAAGAAGCGGATGTTTGAAGTAATCGAGGCTCTTCTTGAGCCAATCCGTGAGCGAAGAATCAAGTTTGAGAAACCGGGTGTAGTCAAAGAAATACTCATGTCCGGAACGGAAGCTGCCTGCAGAGAGGGCGGGAAAACCGTTGAACTAGTCCGAAAAGCCATGCACATCAACTATTTCGACTGAAAGGTGTGATTGAATGAATCTCTACAACAGTCTTACGAGAAAGAAGGAGAAATTCACTCCTCTCAATCCGCCTCATGTCGGTCTCTATGTTTGCGGTCCAACAGTATATGGTCACAGTCATCTCGGACATGCGAAAAGCTATGTTTCTTTTGATATCCTTGTACGATATCTTCGACATCTGGGTTTCAGTGTCCGTTACATACAGAATATCACAGATGTCGGTCACCTTACCGATGATGCTGATACCGGTTTCGACAAAGTCGAGCTCCAGGCCAGAATAGAAAAACTTGAACCGATGGAAATGACCGAGAGGTACACAAGATCGTACTTCGATGACATGGACGCCCTCGGAGTACTCAGACCAGATGTGTCACCCAGAGCTTCAGGGCATATCCCCGAGCAGATAGAGCTGATAAAAAAATTGATCGAGAATGGACATGCTTACGAGAAAGACGGTTACGTTTACTACTCTGTGACCAGTTTCCCTGAGTATGGAAAACTTTCCGGCAGAAAAATAGATAAGCTTATGCCGGGAGTCAGAGTAGCAGTAGATCAGGGGAAGAGAGATCCAAGGGATTTCACTCTCTGGAAGAAAGCCGGGAAGGATCACATTCTTAAATGGAATTCACCCTGGGGATGGGGATATCCCGGATGGCATATCGAATGCTCCGCGATGTCCATGCGTTACATAGGAGAAACGCTGGATATACATGGCGGAGGTCTTGAGAATATCTTTCCTCATCATGAATCGGAAATTGCCCAGAGCGAGGGAGCCAATGGGAAACAATTCGCACGGTTCTGGCTCCACAATAACATGGTTACCGTAGACGGGCAGAAAATGGGTAAAAGTCTGGGTAACTTCACCCTGTTGAAGGATATCTATAAAAAGTTCGATCCCATGGTTGTCCGGCTGTACATTCTCAGAAGCCACTACCGGAGTCCGCTCGATTTCTCTGATCAGGGTCTTGAATCAGCACGAAGCGGACTTGAGCGGCTTTCATTATTCAGCGCTAGACTGGGAAGCACCGCTGCAGCCGACGACGGAAGACCATCACCTGAAGCGGTATCTCTTGTTGAAAAAACAGTGGCTGATTTCAGTAATGCGATGAACGATGACATGAGTACACCAGGTGCTCTGGCGGTGGTTTTCGATTTGGTCCGTTCCGGAAACGTCCTGCTTGACTCGGCGGATACTTCTGCAGACAGAGCTCTCCTCAGAGAAACTCTTGAAGAGCTATCGGGCGATATACTGGGGATTGATCTGAAAAGAATTGATTCCGATTCCAATGTTGAAGAGCTTTGCGGTGTTCTCGCGGAAACACGAGGTGTACTGAGAGATAATAAGCTTTTTCAGGCTGCGGACCATATGCGTGAGCAATTGAGCAGGATAGGCTATATCGCGAAGGATCTTCCGGACGGGAAAAGCGAAATCATAAAACGCTGATCAGCCCCGATACGGGTCAGGATCTGAAATAGTCAGCATTTAATCCAGAGAATCAAGAACGTGCTGAAGAAGAGTCTTCTCATCACTGATATTATTGATGTTCATTGGCAGCGAAGAAAGAGCGTCGATGTATGCTCTTATTATCGTTGCTTTTGTTATTCTCTGTGATCTATGCTCGTTATCACGATTTTGAGTTATGGTGCGCGCAATTCTGGTCAGCAGTTCCTCCTGGTCGGGCCTGACCGGGACAGTTAGCCTGACTGAAGGGGCCGAATGCTCCTGTATATCCGAGATATTAGAAATGAAATCCGATGTTTTTTTCATTTTCATACTAACCTCCGAACGGGAAGATATTCTATTTGACAATACGAGTCAAGCTAAGTATGAATTTCCATAGTTCCATAGTTATGAAGTTAGGGTATTGACGCGGGGTCTAAAAGGTTGTAAAGTTCCAATAGTTAGAAATCGCAGGGACTTGCAGGGATTAAACAGATGAATGATATTTGATTTATGAGTATTTATTATGAAAAGGAAAGATTAGATCAGTTGAAGTATTATATTAAACAGGCGGACAGCTACCTGAGGAAGGGAAGATAATGTTCATCTTCGGAAGATCAGGCGGAGGTACTGTTGGTCTTGATATCGGCAGCCATTCGATTAAGGTAGTACAACTGACAGGTTCAAGCAGATCTGTAACTCTGTCGAGTTATGCCATCCAGGAACTCTCTCCTGGTACGATTGTCGATGGTGAGGTCGTTAACCGTGAACATCTGATAGATACTGTTCACGATGTCGTACGGCAGGCAGGTATTAAAACCAGCAGCAAGAATATCCATAGCGCGGTATCCGGAAGAAGTGTAATAGTCCGAAGGATATCAATGGAAAAGATGTCAGAACAGGAAGCCAGACAGGCTATCCAGTGGGAAGCTGAACAGCATATCCCATTCAGGATAGATGAAGTCAGCCTTGATTTCAAGATAATCAATCCTGAGATCTCTCCGGGGCAGATGGAGGTGCTGCTGGTCGCAGCCAAGAAAGAAGTAGTTGATCTTCATCGTGGAATATTGCAGGGCGCCGGACTGAAACCATCAACAATAGAACTTGAGCAATTTTCTCTGCAGAGGGTATACCAGCACGCCTACAGACCAGCCGGCGATGAGTGTGTCACAATCCTGAACATCGGTGCCGAGGTTACGAACATGGTTGTTGTTCGTGAGGGTCTTCCCAGTTTCAACCGTGATCTTTCAATAGGCGGAGCGAGATTTGTTGAAGCGTTGCAGAGATCACTTGGCCTTGAATACGATGTTGCCCTGGGTGTTCTAAAGGGCAATGTCCCGGATGGTGTATCTTCGGAAGAAGTACATACCGCTATCGGAAGGGTTATTGAGGAACTGTCTACAAGTATCAGAAGATCCTTTATCACCTACCAGGCTTCAGGTGAGAACACCAGAATTGACAAAATGTATATCAGCGGTGGATGCTCAATTATGCCGGGACTTGCGACAATACTCAGTGAGCAGCACGGGCTTCCGGTTGAGCATTTCCAGCCATTCAGGAACATTACGGTTCCCGAAACTGTCATCAGTGATGACAACCTGGATTCCATGGGAGCTGTACTTGCAGTATGCATCGGACTCGCACTGCGGGGATATGAAACCAGTATGGTTGATATCAACATACTTGAACAGCCTGAAGGTAAGAGAAAAGCTGCTGCAGGAATCCCTTCAGCTGCAAAACCATCCTCCATACTGACAATTCTGTGCATTATTCCATATCTTGGTCTTATTGCCGGTGGAGTAATAGCATATATGGATTATCAGGAACTGAAGACCCAGGAAACGGAACTTAATCAGGAAATTGATCAGGTCACAGAACAGATATCTCAACTGGGCTTACAGCTTGATCAACAGGTCGAAGCCGATCGACTGAGAAATCTGGTTGACAGAAAACATCAGCAGATACTTGATCTTTCCCTCAATCAGAAGTATACGGTCTATATAGTTGAATACCTTTGCCGCGCAATCTATCCGGAAACGATCACTCCGGGCACTGAGGGTGAAAAGGGTATTTATATTACAAGTCTGATCGTTGGTCCCCGGGAAATAGGTATCTCCGGTGTAGCTAAAACATGGGGAGATATTATTGAATTTCAGCGTGCTGTTGTTGAAATAATGCCGGATGGCAACACGTCACTGTTCACACTTGAAGATTATGGACAGACATATACGCTTGCTTCAGAGGCAAATAGAACTGGAAGCAGAAGATATAATTTTGAGATGACAATTGGAGTAAATCCTTTAGCGTTATCATCTCTGGTTGGTGAATTCGCCGGAACATCAAGAGACTTAACCAGCATATTCGCGGATCAGGATGATGAGGTAGAATCAGAGGATCATACCGGAAATACAGGGGAGGAATCATGAGGAAACAGATAATATCTGCATCGGGTTTACTGCTTGCTATTGCGGTTGCAGGGTGTAATCCTATCGGTATGGAGGATACAAGAATATGGGTGACCGGCACTATCTTTGTTGATCCGTCGTATACTCAACCTGCCGAGGGTGTTGGTGTCATGACCGAGGGAACCCAGGAATCATATCTTGTATTATCTGATGCTTCAGGTGAGTTTGTAATAGAAATTCAGTTATACAATGAAGTGGAAGAAGGAGGCTCCTCAGGGAAATCAGCAAATGATGCTACTCCAGGCAGCGCCACATTCACTGTGAAAGCATTGAATGGAGGCTTGGAATATGAATATGGTGCTGGTGCTGAATTTACCGTTTTCGGTGGTGATACACTATCACTCTACACCATTGATCTGACAGCTTTCACACCACCTGATGGGTCCTGAAAATGACTGCTTTAATAACGGGAGACAGATAAGGGGGCGAAATGAATAAATATCTTCGAGACCCCAGATTTTATATTCTGATACTCGGCGTTCTTCTGGTTGTGGCTCTGATCTACTTGTACCCTCGATCGATATCCGCTGATATTGTTGACAGGATAGAAATCGCCGAACAGAATCTTGAAATGAAGCAGACTGAGCTTATCTCACTTCAATCAGGCACATCAACTGACATGGCGATAACCGAACAGGAGATCAATCTTCTTACTCAGCAGCTTGCTGAACTCGATAGATATCTTCCAAGAAGCTATGATCAGGATGAAGTTCTCGATATGCTGACAGAGAAGGCTGAAAACAGCGGGCTTCATATTAAGGTTCTTACTCCGCTGCCTCCCACTACGCAGGGAGATTACCTTATTTACGGCTGGCAGATTCAGCTTTCCGGGCGTTTTCACAGGCTTGGAGTTTTTCTTGATCAACTTACGCAGGAGATGATGATTACTTCCGTATCCAACCTGTCAGTTATCCAGAAGAAAGCTTCTGATGGAAATTACGACAATATGGAGGCGACTTTCACAGTGTCAGCCTTCGTGCAGCCATAGGAAGGGAGCAGAAATTAAGATGAGTATTTCAAAACGAACACTCACAGCCCTTCTACTGATGACTGCTGGAGTGTTCATATTTTCCGGCTGCAACAGCGCTGATGATTCAGCAAACATAACTGATCATACAGATATTGCCGTCACGGTTGTATCCCATCCGGATATACATGGATGGATCGAACTGACGCTGTCACAGTCTCCACCTCTCCTTACAGATGCAGGAGCATCTTCAACCTGGCTTCTGTTCGAAGGAGGGAACCTTCTGGAGTTCAGCATTTCTAATGCAAAATGGAAAGCATATTTTATCGAGGGTATCACAGATGTCCTTGATCTGGATATTCTGGGTGAAAACCCTGTATTTCTAACGGAGAATGAATTACTCGAATTCAGTGTTTTCGATTGTGAGATAACACTGGAAGCGCTACCTGAAGGATTCAAACCTGTAGAACTCGAAATACGGAGTGGAAACATTGCCATACTTGATGAGACAGGCGCTGTAGCAATAAGGAGTGAAAGTGGCTTTGAAGTCTTTACTCCGGATCAGCAACTGGAACCGGCCGGAGATCTGCAACTGATCGAACAGGACTGGATATTCAGGCTTAAGGGTAGCGGAATCGCTCTGCTCGATCCATCAGTTGATCTCTGGCAATTCGAGGATACTCCAGATGGATACGTCCTTACAGCTTCACAGAGTACACTCTACATGGGCTCAAATGATGGTATATTCATTAGAACAGACCCAGGGGAATGGAGTTTTCATTCAAGCGGTCATCTGTATTCAGATGGACTTGTACTGACGGAGCAGGGTATTTCTTCGGTGACAGCACCAGATGAAATCCTGGCTGAATCTCCATCATTCACTCCCGCAGAACTTGTTTGTCTTGATCATTTCAGTGAGCCGTTCTGGGCAATTGATGATCAGGGAATTACGGTATTTGCCGAACTGGGATCAGTTGAAACAAATCTGCCGTATTATGAAACCGAAAGAGTGTCCTGCTCGTTGGCCGGTCAGAACACTGAAGGCATGCAGGGCTCAACTGAATCGGTCGGAGATATGATCCTGGCGGGAGGCGGGACTTTCAGAATATATGAATCCGTTTCCATCAGACCTGATCCCTTCACCGAATTCTCAGATGAAGGAAGAGATGCAAGACGCGAGCTCAGCAGCATTTCGATTGAGGAATTCAGACTGGTCGGTATTACGCTGGATCCGATAGGCGGAGACCAGGCACTCGTTGAGGACGCAAGCGGCGTTCCATACATACTCTATGAGGGAACAGACCTGGCATACAATTCGCATGTGGCCGAGATTACCAGCAATGAAGTTATCGTAATTCAGGATGTTATTATTAATTATAGCGCGAGAGGTGGAGGGGAGACCTCAATTCCAACCATCTACTCCTTGCGTCTACATGAAGAAGGTGGTTTGTGATGCGTCTGTTTACCTTAAGTAGTCTTCTGCTGCTTCTGGCAATGCCGGTTGTGGCGTACAGGGTTACCGATATATCGGTGGTGCCCGGCGGCAACGTGACCCTTGTCACAATTACTGCTGATGAATCTATCTCATACGAAAGATTCCTGCTGACAGATCCCATGAGGATTGTTCTGGATATTGGTGATGCTGTTCATGCGCTTCCCTCTACGGACTATTCTGTCGGAAGAGGTGGTGTAGCATCAATCAGAACCAGTCAGTACAAAGCTCCACCAGAAGGAATCGTAAGAATTATCATCGATGTCAATGGTGAGTTGCTCAATTACAGCGCTTCTCTAAACGACAATCAACTCATCCTTGAAATGAGTACAGATCCTTCAGGAATCCCCTTTTCTTCCTGGTCAGCTACTTCGGAATATGTTGAACCTGTTATCACGGGTGGAGATGTCGCTCCGCTGTCTTCACCGGGCTCGACAGCTTTATCCGGACAGACGATATCCAATACTTCAAGAGGTGTAAGGATAAGTGAAGGTCATCGTGAGGTTGATGATGGATTTCCGGTAGAATGGGCCGGATCCGGAGGAAGAAACATTACGATAGATGTGGTTGACGCAAGTCTCAGGACTGTTCTCAGATCTATATCCGACGTAAGTGGTTTGAATATAATACTTCCTGAGAATTATACTGCATCTGTAACAGCCAGGCTGAAGAATGTCGGCTGGAGAGATGCCTTGACCGCGATCCTCAATTCCCAGGGACTTGTAGCGAGCATGCAGGGAAATGTACTGCGTGTAATGCCGCGAGATGCTTTCTATGATGAAATCAATCAGATGGCTACAACTCGCAGCGAAAGAGAGAATCTCCAGGATCTTCAGACCGAAGTATTCGTGATAAGATATGCCACTGCGGAAAGTATCAACAACGCGCTAGCCACCGCCTTATCCAGCAGGGGACAGATATCTGTCGATTCCAGGACCAACTCCATCATAATCACGGATATTCCCTACAAGCTTCAGGAAATCGGTAGACTCATGCCAATACTCGACAGTCCCACAGCTCAGGTGATGATAGAAGCAAAACTGGTTGAGATCGATGTCGCGTACGCGAATGAGATGGGCATCGACTGGTCAGTAGGTAATCTGAACAGATCAAATGATCTTATCCACGGAGGTATTAGTTCTTCGGGGCTTGGTGTTGGAAGCGAAACCGCTTCAATATCCTTTGGTACGATTACAAACATTCTTGATATAAACGCGGCACTCTCATTCCTCGAAAGCAGTAATCATGCGCATATTCTGTCTGAACCCAGAATTGCCATAATTGACAATATGACGGGTACCGTTATGTCCGGAAAGGAAATTCCGCTTACTCTTATGGACGCAAGTGGAAATGTATATATCTCCATGTACAAGATCGGTGTTGAACTTACGGTAACACCACATATAAATGCAGATAACAATGTAACGCTTGAGCTTCAGCCCAGTGTAAGTGAGCTGTCAGGTGAAGCAACATCTTCGCAGCAGCCTATAATCCTGACTCAGAGCGCGAATACTACGCTGATGATAGATGATGGCGCTACAGCTGTCATTGGTGGAATAATGAGGAGCAAGCACACTACAGTCAGAAAAGCAATTCCGCTGCTCGGTCATATTCCGATTCTTGGAAATCTGCTTTTCTCATACAACTCTGACCGTATGGATCAGACCGAGCTGGTGATATTCGTAACTCCTCACATAATCAGACCGTACTAGTAACGGGTCAGATTGATTAGACTGGGGCGGGGAAAGTGGAAAGGACACATTCTCCGCCCTTCTTCCCGTTTATGCAGACCCACTTCATCTCTCGTTCGGGGAGCGTTTCTTGATATAGCGGGGTTCTCACTCATCAATCATGCAACTGTATGGGATCTCTGTTCCGGCACCGGAGCAGTAGGGATTGAAGCGTTAAGCTGGGGCGCATCGGAATGTGTTTTTGTAGATATTGATCCTCTAGCCGTATCATTCATACGTTCTGCCCTTCGCGGGTTCGGTGCTGCCGCTGATGCTTTGGTTCTTAAAGGTGACGTTCGGAAACTGGTTCCCAAACTGGATTCGAAGCCGGACATAATTTTCATTGATCCGCCATACAGACAGCACGGACTCTACGAATGGATTGACAGTGTAGACTGGAAACTTATTCTGTCAGAAGATGGAATGGTATTTGCCGAATGCGGAACTGAAGCAATATTACAGCATGACTGGAAAATGAGAAAATACGGAGGAACTCACCTCATGTGGAAAGTAATGAAAGAAGAAGAATGAATATTATTTATCCCGGTACATTCGATCCTGTCACATTCGGTCATATTGACATTATCAGAAGAGCACTGAACATATTCGACCATATTGAAATAGCAGTAGTAGCCCGATCTTCGAAAATTCTCTGTTTCTCTATCGAGGAAAGGGTCAACCTGATGAAGATGTCAATGCTTGAAACGGGAATAGACAGAGTCAGCGTGACATCATTTGATTCTCTTCTTGTCGATTACATGAAAAAGACCGATTGCAGAACATTTATCAGGGGATTGAGAGCCAATTCCGATTTTGAATATGAGTTCCAGATGCAGCTGTTGAACAGACGGCTGGCACCGGAGATATCAGGTTTATATCTTATGCCCTCTGAAGAGAACATGTATCTGTCTTCGACAATGGTCAGAGAGATAGCCAGATTCGGTGGTGATCTTTCGACAATTGTTACTGTTTGTGTAAGAGAAGCTCTGGAGAAACGATTCGACACTTCAGCTGAAAGCAATTCCGACGATTGGATGCACTGATGAACTATTCCAGAAGCGCAATGTCACTTACCCCTTCTGCGACTCTGCAGCTCAGCGCGAAAGCAAAGGAACTCAGCCGCGAGGGAAGAGATATCATTTCCCTTTCCGCCGGACAGCCGGATTTTCCTACACCGGTTCCGATCGCAGAGGCAGGTATAAATGCCATCAGAGAGGGGAAAACAGGATATACCGCAAGCACCGGGATACCTGAACTGAAAGAGGCTGTTGCCGTGCAGTATTCCATAAGAAGAAACGTGCACTGGTCACCATCCAATGTACTTGTGGGGTGTGGAGCGAAACATAATCTGGCTAATCTTGTACGGGCAGCGATTAATCCTGGAGATAAAGTTCTCCTGCCAAAGCCCTTCTGGGTCAGCTACCCCGAGATGGTCAAAGCTTCGGGAGGAATACCGATATTTCCCGATGAGTTCATGAACGGCTCAGAAATCAGGAAAGCAGCCGGAGAGGGTGCTGTTGGAGTATTTCTTAATTACCCCTCAAATCCCACCGGTTTCGTTCCCTCGGTCTCCTTCATGAAAGAGATCGCAGACGCGATTGCTGAAACGGACATGTGGGTAATCTCAGATGATATCTATGAAGATCTGGCATATATTGATTCCGCTGTACCTCACATTCTGGATTTCCACCCCTTCCTTAAAGATAGAACAGCTGTTGTCTCAGGAGTATCCAAAACCTTTGCCATGACCGGGTGGAGAATAGGGTACTCTCTTGCATGCGGCGAATGGACCAGACTTGCAGGCATTCTCCAGGCTCACTCAACCTCCAATCCCTGTTCCATATCCCAGTGGGCAGCCCTTGCCGCAGTAGAGGGAATGGCAAACGGGGAAAAAGAGGAAATGCACAAGTCCTTCCACATGAGAAGGGATCTGATCTGTGAGCTTCTTACAGGGGTTGACGGTTTGGAATTCAAAAAGCCGGACGGCGCATTTTACGTTTTTCCGCGATTGCTCACTGATCCTCAAAAGGCTGACACGAACAGATTCTGCACCGAACTTCTGTTCGATGAAGGAGTAGCTGTAATACCCGGATCGGCATTTGGCGCTGAAGGGTATATTCGAATATCCTTTGCGGCTTCTGCGGATGATATCCGGAGAGGTATACACAAATTAACGGAATTCCTGCACAGGAGGTTGAATACATGATTGTAAATTGTCCGGGATGTAATTGCAAGTACAACATTCCATCAGAGAAAATTGGTGACTCCCCCAAACGATTTCGTTGCAGGAAATGCTCCGAAATATTCATGATTCATCCTCTTAAACCGGAGATACAGGAAATTCCACCAATACCGGCTGAGATAGATGAAAATCTCAAACACGCGATGAGATTTGCGCGGGTTCTGGCCAGTGATATGCTTGTCTATAACCGGGAGATTATTGAAAAAGCAAGAGATGAGGGAAATCTTCCAGAGGTGATGGAACGCGAGATCCGCAAATCGTGGGAACTCTGGGAGAGCAGGTTCCCGAAAGAGAGTAAGACTGATCCGGGAATCTTCAGTAACGCTTTGAATTACTACCTTGCTGATGGTGAAGAAGTTTTCAGAAATCAGACATATTCCTGATTTTTCCCGTTTCTTATTGTTTTTCGAACGATTCTGAAGATTATGTGACAGAGCATAAGATGAACATCTTCGATCTGCTGCATATCATCACTTGGCACAATGATTGATTCTGAAGCGATCTTAACAGCTTCTCCCCCTTCAAAACCCGACAGCAGAATTGAAACAGCACCTTCGTCATTCGCGATGCGGAAAGCATTTATCACGTTTGGACTCATACCGCTTCCAGACAGTCCGATGACTGCATCACCTTTTTCAACCAGATTTTTCAGCTGTTCTCCAAATGTATTCGTATAATCAGTATCGTTCGCCCATGCGGTTATCAGCGGGATATTATCTGAAAGGCAGATTGCCTTGAGTCTTGGTCTGTCAGGCGAGACGGTTCCCTTGGCGAGGTCACAGGTGAAATGACTTGCTGTAGATGCTCCCCCGCCATTTCCAAAAATGAAAATCCTCCCTTCAGCGTAATATGTATTGAGCAGAATATTAATGATCTTTTCAATATTCTCTGAGGGTATTTTGAGGGCAAGTGCGCTCACCTGATCAAGGTAAGTTCCAATTTCTTTCAGCATGCTGTCTCCAATCAGAATATTGACAGGTATTTGTCGGTTGCTCCGGTTCCTTCATCAACATCAGAATCCGGTAGAACCAGAGTATTTTTCAAAGAGCTGTTGTGGCGAACTTTCGCTCCGGAAAGGATAACACAGTTTTCAAGGCAGCATCCGTTTTCGATGCTTGCTCCTTTCTGCACCCATAGTGTACCTGAAATCTCAATCTCCTCATATGACTGGCTGTTCTCAATCAGAATCCCGTTATTCATGCCGGAAGGTTTTACGTTCAGCTTAATCCGGCCTGAAAGAACTTCATGGCAGGCAATCAGATAGTTCTCCAGAGAACCTATATCCCTTGTATACCCGCCTGGAGTATCAGCGGCAAGAATTCTTCCCTCCCCGAGCAGTCTGGGAAATACATCCAGCCCGAAATCACTGAAGCCGCCATCCTCGATATGCGATACAGCTGAACTCCTGCAGATATACATCCCGGAATTAGCCATATTCGATTCAGCAAGTTCCGGAGGTGGTTTTTCACGGAAACGGGAAATTCTCCCATCAGGCCCGGTAATGACAATCCCCTTGCTTGAAGGGTCTCCAGTTGGAGAAATCGCAATTGTAATTTCAGAATTCAATCTGGAATGAACCTCGTAAAGAGGCTCCACGGGCTGCCTTGTAAGATTGTCACCATAAACTACAAGGAATTCGTCACCCAGTAGCGGAAGAGCCCTTCGAACCGCTCCCGCCGTACCAAGCGGTTCCTCTTCAAGCTGGAAGGCTGTTTTCAGTGGAAGATCAGAGTCTGCTATGAAGTTTCTGATCATTTCCCCCTTCCAGGACCCGTTAACAACTGCTTCAGTAACTCCCTGAGAAGCCAGATGAAGCAGAATATCATGCAGCAGAACGAATCCTGTTATTGTTATCAGAGGTTTAGGAATTGTATCCGTCAGAGGTCTGAGTCTGGTTCCCATTCCTGCGCACAGGATAATTGCTTTCATCTGTCGGAACACTCCTCAGATGGAACAGCGTATCTGATGATGCCGTTGCCGAAACCTGTTAATCTTGCGAGCAGGTAAAGAAGACGTTGAAGCCCCATTAGAAAGTAAACGTATCGAAAAAGCCTTATAAAAATGTTTCCTTTTCCGATGCACGGAGGATCAACCAGTCTTCTTATCGCTCCGTAATTGCCTGATTGTCTTCCGATTATTCTGAATCCCGCCTTTCTCAGAATACCTTCCAGTGATGAGGGCTGGAAGAAATACAGATGAGCGGGAACCGCGTCCGGCTTTATTGTGCCGGGTTTTATTCGCTTGAAATGGGCTTCGGCAACTTTTTCCCAGTGAAAGAGTTCCCAGGGGCACTGGACAACAAGGATTCCGCCGGGAGCAAGAAGGGAACGGATGTGCCGTAGAGTATCGTATGGGCGGTGAAGATGCTCGAGCACATCAAGAAGGAGTATTACATCAAAGGACTCTGACGGTAGATTCACCGATTCCACACTTCCGGTATGGACGTTCAAATGCAGTTGATCTCTCGCATATGTTGAAGAGAGAGGGCTTATTTCAATGCCGGTAACTTCCCAATCCTTCGAACGGAGAAAATCAAGCAGAAAACCATACGCGCACCCGACCTCAAGCAGTCTTCTGCCGCTTGCGCGTTTGATAAGATCACGGTGCCTGCGCCTGAAAATTCGCATGAATGTGTCATGATACTTTTCAAAAATACTGACATATCCCCTGTAACCCACGTCTCCATCTTCATAATAGGATCTGCTGTACATTCCGGCAAGCTCGGTTTCTGAAGGACGTTCAGCCAGATAGACGAATCCGCAGTTTCTGCATCTGACAACAGGCCATGTCATCTGAGTACTCAGGAGAGAAAAGGAGTTTGAGCCGCAGAGTATGCAATCAGTTTTTTCTCTCGGAAAAGTACTCCAATCCAAAAATTTCCTCTTTCAAGATATGAAGGCCACCAGAATTCAAAAAATACACTGGATACATATCCGGTGTTCCTGCAGACTTGACCTGTCAACCCCTTTTGCACTTGACAGAGCCGGAATAGCGGGGAATATCCGGCCAGTAGTAATGAATGAAGCATGCATGATAATGAGTATCAATATCCTGCATGCAGGGGTTGACAATTATCAACCCCTTGACAGATTACGTTCCTACGCAAAATATCTGAACAGGTTCGGGAACCATAAAACCAGTTCTTAATTATAACATATGAGTCACTTCATTTGAAAGGCGGATGTTTTGGCAACCAAACGAACAGAAGGCAGGTCACTTGAGCTGTACCTCAGAGAAATCGGAAGCAAAGAGACACTATCATCCGCAGAGGAAGCATCACTTGCCAAAAGGATACGAAAAGGTGAGCAGGAAGCTCTTAACGAGCTGACAGAGGCTAATCTCAGATTCGTAGTAAGCATTGCAAAACAGTACGCGAATCAGGGTGTTGCACTGGAAGATCTGATAAACGAGGGCAATGTGGGGCTTATAAGGGCAGCCAAGGGATTTGATGAGAGTAAGGGTTGCCGCTTCATTACATATGCTGTCTGGTGGATCAGGCAGGCAATCCTGCAGGCACTCGCGGAGCAGTCGAGAATTGTCCGTCTGCCATTGAATCGTGTAGGAGAACTGTACAAGATGGGCCGGGCTGCGCGTGAACTGGGGCATTCTCTTGGAAGAAATCCATCAACAAACGAGATCGCGGATGAACTGGATGTATCCAGAGATGACGTAGAATGTATGATGTCCATTCACAGCACACACCTGTCACTTGACAGTCCCGTGTACGAGGGAAGCGACAAAACTTTTCAGGAAATGATCTCTAACGAAGATGATGTCCCGCCTGATGAAGCAGTAGTTCTTTCCGCAATGAGGAGAAGTGTTGCAGGGATGCTTGATATCCTTGACCAGCGTGAAAGAACCATCATACAGTTGTTCTTTGGAATCAATACGGACCGAAGGCATACTCTTGCTGAAATAGGTAGAACCATGGGTATCAGCAGGGAGAGGGTTCGTCAGCTCAAGAACAGAGCTATTTCAAAACTGAATGACAAATCAGACAATAAAAATCTTCTTCTTTATCTGAAGTAGCGATTAGGTTAAGTAGATGCCGTTAGGTACGATACACTGGGTACCGCATAAGTCCGGCAGAAGAAGTAAACCCTTCAATCTGACCAGCGCCAGATTCAGGTGGTCCATTCTTATCATCGCTTTATTTCTTACCGGACTGGCGATGATATTTTTTCAGATTGGCCGCGAAAATGGCAGGAAGCAGATCTCTGCTGACAGCAAAAGTGAACTGAACATGCTTCGGGGAGAAGTATATCAGCTGTCAAGGCGGGTAAGAGATCTCACGATAGATCTTGAGAAAATATCAATACGTGAGGAACAGATCCTTGTAGCTGGAGCGGGGCTGAATCTGGATTTCTCCAGTCTTCTGCACAAAGACAACACACCTGTGGAACCTCTGGGAACTGACATTTTCAGATACATTGACGATCTGGAAATGGAGGTATTACTGGCCGAACGCCTGGCTTCCGCAGAATTGATGGCCTACGATTCACTGGTAAGCTTCTTTATTGAAAGAGAGAGCGAACTGGCTCAGATTCCTACTATCTGGCCGGTTAACGGCATATTTGTGAGCGATTTTGGTCCCAGGATTGATCCATTCACAGGTGCGGTTCGATATCATAAGGGTATTGATCTGGCCTGTATCAGTGGTACTCCAATATATACTCCAGCGGATGGAGTGGTCGTTTTCGGAGGATGGACAGGCGGCTGGGGACTTAATGTTGTGGTCAGGCATACCGAACATCTTTCAACAAGATATGCTCATTGTTCATCATTGTGTTCAGTTGTCGGCCAGCGTGTTATGCGTGGTGATCTTATTGCCAGGGTTGGTTCTACAGGCAGATCAGTAGCACCGCATCTGCATTACGAAGTACTGATAGACGGAGCACAGGTCGACCCTGAGGACTATATAATAAGAGAAGGGCCTCATGCGGCAGTATTCTGATCCGGGTCCGCCCCTTGTCAGTGCCTGCCTGTGCGGGATTCCGTGCAGATACGATGGAAAATCCAAACCTGTTGAAAAATACGTGCGCATGCTCAGAGATGGAAAATGCATTCCATTCTGTCCTGAAAGACTTGGAGGTCTCACGACTCCGAGAGAATCCGCGGAAATCACAGGGACTGATGGTTTTGCAGTCCTCGACGGCATGGCGGAAGTAATTCTGCGCGATGTCCCTGGAGATGTCACATCTTTCTTCATCAAAGGCGCCTGCATTTCCGTCTCACTCGCTAATGCAGTCAGACCCGGCACTATCTATCTGAAGGAAAGAAGCCCCTCCTGTGGTCTGCGAAGCGGAGCATCCATGCCGGGGGTTGCTGCGGCTGCGCTGATCAGAGCAGGCTTCAGAGTGGAACCGGCGGATTGAAACCTGAAGTTGACATCTGGGAACGGTACGGTCCTTTATACTCAATTGAAGAGAAACTGATATTCCCTCCCGATCATCGTGAACTGGATTTCTATCGTGAGCTTCGAAGAAGATACCGAGGCAGCTGTATGGAAATCGGAGCAGGTGACGGAAGACTGGCCGGGGTTCTGGAAAATAATTCACTTTCAATCGGACTTGAGCCATCAGCGGCCATGTTTGAACTCTGGAATCCTGATGACCGCGAAAGAGTCCAATGTGTGAGGGGGCTGGGGCAACAGCTGCCTCTGCTGAATTCCAGTCTTGATCTCATTCTCTTTCCATACAATGGAATTCACTGTGTTCTGGATAGAGACGACCGGAAAACCCTTTTTTTAGAAGTTACCCGTGTACTTCATCCCCGGGGACAGTTTTTTGCCGAGGCTTGTCATAGATTCGATGACAGGGAAGATGAAGAGAGTGTTGAAAGATATCATTACAAAAAAGATGACATTTCACTTCGTCTTGTGGAGACTGTAAGTCACGACAGAAAGAGGGGGATCATCTCCTTTGATATGAAATACTCCGGCAGTCCGGTTCCTGAAGGTTCTCTTTCCATAGTTCTTGAACTGGCGCTGATATCCGCGGGAGAGCTGCTGCATGACATAAGGGAAGCGGGATTGAATATAGTATCGATCTGGGGGGATTACGATTACTCCCCCTGGGATAAACGGTATTCACCAAGACTTCTGATTCTGGCAGAGAGGAGCGATGCATGATTGTGATGAATGGTATCCTGGTTTTATGTCTGCTCTCAGGCGGGATGTCCGATCTGAGAGAGCCCTGCCCATCTCCGGACGGTGAAACCGTTGTTTTCTGTTTCAGGGGAGATATATGGGAAGCTCCGCTGACCGGAGGAACCATGAGATGCCTGGTGCCGGGTGAAAGTATTGAGACTTCTCCCAGCTATTCCCCGGACGGAAAAAGACTCGCGTTTACCAGTGACAGATCCGGTGGGGGGGATGTATACGTAATGAACGCCACCGGCTCCCTATCAACCCGTTTGACGTTTCACGCAGGGGAGGATCGTGTGCTCTGCTGGAACTCATCAGCTGACAGTGTTTACTTCCTATCGTCAAGAGAAGGCGGAGAGAACTGGGTTTACTCGGTTTCCGTTTCAGGGGGTACTCCACGACCGGTTGCCAGAGTTGAGACTCAGAATATCTGTCTTCTGCCTGAAGATATTGCGATTGAAAGAGGATTTACTCCCTGGTGGCGAAAGCACTACAGCGGATCAGCATCCAGAAATATCTGGATCGGCTCCGGAGAAATATGGGAGCTTCTGGCTGATTCCGAACTCGATGAAAAATGGCCCATGTACTCCTCAATTACCGGTGAGATTCTCTTTGTAATGGAAGATTCATCAGGTCATAACGCTGTCTGGAGCATAATTCCCGGAGAAGAACCCATTCAGAGAACGTTTTTCTCCGAAGGACATATTACATTCCCTGCTATTAGCTCAACCGGCGGAATCGTTGTTTTCGAGTATAATGGCGGATTGTATTCAATGAATGTACCGGGATGGTCCGTATCCGAAATCATGATTGACTCGAATACCGACTACCCGTTTCCTATGCAGTATGGAGAGACGGTAGGATACTCGACCGACTGTTTTGATGTTGATTCCTCAGGTATTCAGATGGCTGTGGTGGGAACGGGTGATCTGTTCGCCGGACGTATTTTCGACAATAGCCTTGAAGACATGGTTGAGATCTATTCAGGTTCGTCCAGAGCCAGGGATCCAGCCTGGAGCCCGGATGGAATGATTCTGGCTTTTACTCTCGAGAACGAAGGTATAATTGAGCTGGCGCTCGCATATCCTGAACTGCAGGATACTGTTCTGCTTGATTCAGCATTTCCGGATATTCAGATCCTTTCAACATCCGCGAATGTAGCCACCAGACCGGTCTGGTCACCCGAAGGCGGTCGAATCTCGTATCTCGATGGTCCGGGCAGACTCCATGTGATTGATATCCGGAATGAACAGGATATCACACTTTGCGGAATCTCTGAGATCATTCACCACTCCTGGTCACCCGACGGGATGTGGCTTGCCTTCAGTGTACCCGTACTTGCGCACAGGGAGGAAATATTCATTGTATCTTCCCGAGGCGGTGAGCCGTTCAATATCAGCCGGCATCCGAATGATGATTTCCAGCCTTTCTGGACGACGGATGGGCGGAGGATTCTCTACGCAAGCAGGACCGATAATGGGAACTACTCTATAAAGCAGGTATGGCTGACAAGAGAGGACTGGGACTGTGACTGTGAAGAACGGGAAGCCCTTCTCGACGATCACCGTATTACAGTGGAAATCGAGTGGGACGGTCTTCAGAGAAGAACTGAAACTCTATGTACGGTTAAAGGATACTACGATTTCTACGGAGCCTCACCGGACGGAAGGATAATTGCTTTTCCAGCATGGGACAGCAGCGACAGAATGGATCTCTGGACAGTTGACTGGAAAGGTGAATCACTTACGAGATTAACATGGTCTGGTGAATCTCCTGAAGGTATTCAGGTTACCAATGATCAAGAAATCTACTATATCGCCATAGGCGGCCTTGTAAGGTCGACTTCAGTTGATGGCGGTGCAGGAGGAGTATTTGGATGGCGAATGCCGGTCTGGCGTTCGATACCTTTGGTTCAGGCACAGAAATTCGATGAAGCCTGGAGACTTCTCAGAGATAACTTCTACGATCCTGACATGCATCAGGTCGATTGGGATGCTATGCGGATTAAATACCGCGAAAGGGCCGTATCAAGCATCATCAGCGAGGATTTCAATGATGTTGTAAGAAGGATGCTCGGAGAACTTTCCGCCTCGCACCTTGGTATATCCGGATCCTTGTATTTTGATTCCTCTCCCAGATCGGGTTCGGTTGGAATTATCCCCGATCATAACTGGACCGGTAACGGAATCCGAGTGGACAGTGTAATACCTTATTCCCCTGCCGATCTGGATGGTTCCCTTCTTCTGCCTGGTGATATCATTACCTCAATCCATGGTATTCCTGTTGGAGCAGACGACAATCTCTACAGGGCGCTTCTTCAGAGGAGTGGCCGGGAGACAGGATTTCATGTGCTCAGAAACAATGCACCACTGGATATAGACATTGAACCGGTTTCCGTATGGAGAATCAGAGATCTCCTGTACGACGAATGGATCGAGAGAAACAGAAGAGAAGTTGCAAGGCTTACCGATGGAAGAGTGGGATATCTGCATATCCCATCCATGAACAACAGAAGCGTTGATGATTTCCTGGTTGATCTGTTCGCGGAAGGCATGAACCGCGATGGAATGATAATAGATATCCGTTACAACGGTGGAGGCAGTACTCACGACGAGATCATTCGGGAACTGGGACGCCCTGCTTACATGTTTTCACGCGACAGGCGCGGAAATATTGCATTTGAACCCCTTGGAATATGGCAGAAACCCCTGGTGCTGCTGATAAACGAAAGATGCTACTCTGATGCAGAGATATTTCCAGGCGGCTGGAAGGAACTGGGTCTTGGCCCTGTAGTAGGGGAGGAAACCTATGGTGCCGTGATAGGAACTTCTAATGTATATCTCGTTGATGGAACATCGTTCAGAATTCCAGCTACCGGATGGTATACTCTTACAGGGGAAAACCTGGAGAATACCGGTGTGGAGCCCGACGTTCGCGTACAGGAGCAACCTGCTGACGCCGGGCTGAATATCGACAGACAACTCGAAGCAGCCGCGGAAATAATTCTGGATTTGGTCTGAATTGGAGGATTATTGATCAGGGGGTTTTCCTGGACAGATACTGAGAGTATCTTTGCCGCGAGTCGAACTGGAAACCGATTATATGCAACTGATAACCGAAGGGAGAGTTGAATGAAAAGGACTGTTGTAACCATGCCCGGAGACGGCATCGGAGGCGCAGTACTTGATGAGGCTCTGAAAGTGTTGGATGCTGCCGGATTTGAAGCTGAGTACGTGCATGCCGATATAGGGTGGGAATTCTGGAAGAAGGAAGGCAATCCGCTTCCGGACAGGACGATAGATCTTCTTGGGAAGCACAGAATAGCTCTTTTCGGAGCGATTACATCCAAGCCGAAGGATAAAGCTGATGCTGACCTTGATCCTTCACTCCGGGGAAAAGGTCTGGTTTATTACAGTCCTATCGTGGCAATGCGTCAGCACTTCGATCTGGATATCTGCATACGTCCATGCAAGGCTTTTAAGGGCAATCCGCTTAATTTTATTCGCAGAGGACCCGGAGGAACGATCGAGGAACCTCTCGTTGATGCGGTGATATTCCGTCAGAACACTGAAGGACTCTACGGCGGTGTCGAGTGGACGAATCCGCCTGGTGATGTGTATGAAGCACTCATGACCCACCCGAAGTTCAGAAAGAATTTCGCGGATGTCCCCAGGGAAGATCTTGCCGTTTCGACAAGAATATTCTCAAGAAACGCATGCAGAAGGATTCTAAGAGGTGCTTTTGAATACGCTGAAAAATTCGGGTATAAGAGCGTTACGATATGCGAGAAACCGAACGTCATCCGCGAAACCAGCGGAATGGTGCGTGAAGAGGGAAGAAAGATTTCGAAGGATTTCCCGAGCATTGATCTCTGGGAAACCAACATTGACGCACAGATGATGTGGCTCACGAAGAATCCCGAAGATTACGGCGTACTCGTTTCAGGGAACATGTTCGGTGACATCGTTTCCGATGGCTTCGCGGGGCTGGTAGGCGGGTTGGGTTTTGCATGCAGCGCAAACATCGGTGATGAAGTCGCCGTATTTGAACCCACTCATGGTTCAGCTCCCAAATACGCCGATTACGGCATATCGATCGTCAATCCGATAGCTATGGTTCTCTCAGCGTGCATGATGCTCGATCACATAGGAGAGACTGATATGGCTTCTTCGATAAGAAAAGCAATCGAAACCGTTATAGCGGAGGGTAAGGTCCGCAGTTACGATATGATGAAGCTCAAGGGTTCTCAGGATGTACTTGAGCAGGGAGCTGCCAGCACATCACAGATGGGTGATGCTATTATCGAAGCCATGGAGAGGAACTGACCATCGTGCGAAAGCATATTGAAGAGCTTTTCAGAAAACAGCTCGAGAAAATAGACAATCCAGAACTCAGGCGGAAAACAGTCGATATCTGGGTAACCGCAGCGGAGGAAGGGGGATGGAATCCGGATGATCTTGAAAAAATTCCATTCACACTCCTTACCGAGACCCATGGCATCAACCTGATACAGCACACGATAGCCGTTACCGAGGGTGCCCTTGGTCTTGCGGATGCGATTCAGTCCGCCTGTGAAACACCTTTCGAGATTGACAGGGATTTCCTTGTTGCGGGTGGTCTTCTGCATGATGTAGGAAAACTGCTGGAAATTGAAAAAACCGATGATGGTTATATCAAGAGCCATCACGGAAAGCATGCCAGACATCCGATCTCAGGTGCCATTCTGGCTGCCCGATTCGATATGCCCCTTCCGATAATCAACATAATAGGGTGCCACGCGAAGGAGGGAGAAGGCCGACCACAGAGGGTTGAAACAGTACTGATTCACCAGGCGGATTTCGCCACTTTCAACCCGATGGTCATGCTCCAGAAAGGCCTCCTGATAACCTAGTACACTGTACAGCTTAACCTTTCGTATCATATAGTTTTGTACTATATTCT
>CBDVBK010000021.1:0-47959 GCA_965372215.1 uncultured bacterium
TAAACACTGGTTAATAAACAAACTACAAGAACGGGATGATATCATCCAAAGACACGTCGAAGATTATTTATAGGCGCTAGGGTCTCGGGACCGTCTAGGGGTCGCGTCTAGGGGTCGGGCCTGACATTTAAACGTCTAGGGGTCGGGCCTGACATTTAAACATTTTAGTCATAATCAGGAAAAAAACTGCAGGTTCAGACAACGTGAAAACGGCTTGTTTTAGTTTTCCCTTGTGATTGGTCATACGGATATCGGGTTCTAATCCCGTTGGGGGTACCAACTTCCAGAATTTTCAGATTTTTCCGAAAATGACTCGCGTTCCGCGAGTATTCTCCACGGCATCGGGTATTGAATCTGCAAGACTGGATTAGTCTTTGATCCGAGAGAACTGAATCCCTTGAGTCCGAATGCAGAGGAGACTTCTGAGTCCGGCAAAATAGGTATGAAGGCTGATGATAAGCTGTCTGAAGGGAGTCCGGCGCGGAGTGACTTGTCTTTCTTTGAGCTCAACCCCCCATGTTCTCTGTGAGGGGACATCTGTCCCCGACTGTCTTCTTGCTGTCCAAGCGGCAGATTATCCGAAACAGGAAAAGACTTAAGCATGGAGACCAATCTGAGGTTTGAACCGATGCTTTTATGGAAATCTCTCAGATCTTCAAGGTTCTCTGTCCACGCGGTTGAACCTGCTGTATTGGAAGCACTTATGAAATTCTCGACAGGTTTGAACCGCGAAGCTCCTACCGCTTCATATTCTGCAATCTGAGAGGAGAGAGCTGTCTTCTCGAGAACATACTGTTCCTTGCGAGCGGCATATTCGTCGCGAGTAAGGGAACTGTCCAGATAGATGTCGAGAAGGCGCTCGATCTTTGATTGCAGATCGGCAAGTCGATGTTTTTCCGAATTGATAATATCTTCTTTTTGCTCTGACTCTCGAACCTTCAAGCGCTCAACCTGTGCAAGCATCCATTCGGAACAGCGATCCGAGAGAGAAACACGGAGAATGCTCTGGCGCAAAAGAGAAGTCAGAGCTTCCTCGCGAATTGTTTTCAGGCTGCAGTGACCGCGACGTTTCCCGCAGTGGTAGTAGTGATGTCCTTTCTGCGTGTCGGCGGTGATCGCACAGCCGCAATGGGTACAGGTAATGAGCCGCCGGAATGGATAATGAGCATCTTTACGATAACCACCTCGTGAGGCTCGCTTAAGGGTCTTCTGAACCTCTCCAAACAATTCGCGGGAAATGATAGATTCATGTTTTCCCTCATGGATCTCACCCTTGTATTTGAACAATCCGATGTAGAAAGGATTTGAAAGTATGAGGGGAATCCTGCTCAGAGCAATCGGCTTTCCGCTGTGTCCGGTAAGTCCAAACTCGATGGACATCTGTCGGACCTCTGAAGGCGTGTACTTGCCGGTAGCATATACCTCAAACAGCTTTCGAATCAAAATAGCCTTGTTCTCATTGATATCAATATTACGTGTTCGTGGGTTGTTCAGGTAACCAACGGGAGCCAAACCGGGGTACTCACCGCGTCGCACTTTCTCACGTAACCCGCGCCGCACATTCTCAGAGAGATTATCAACGTAGTACTTTGATTGTCCGAAAGCGATCTGAAGCATGAATTTGCCCTGAGGTGTATCCTCAAACCAGAATGTCGGAAATTTCAAGAATCTCAGCTTCCCTGTATCCAATGCGTATATGATTCTACCTCCGTCAATCGAATTACGGGCCAAACGGTCAGGATGCCAGGCAATAATACCGGTTACTTCGCATGATTCGATTGACGTCATCATAGAATTGAATACCGAACGCCCGGGATCCTTAGCGGTTTGTGTCTCGATGAACTCTTGTTCAATGGTAAGACGTTCTTTCAAGGCAAATTCTCTGAGTTCAGACAGCTGTGCGTCAATTGAGAGCATCTGCCGTTCTTCACTGTCTGATGATTTTCGCGCATAGAGATAATATTTCACAATGCTCCCTTCTGATTTATGAAGATTTCCAGGACTACATTTTCTACGTTCTCCCTCATGATAGATAGTATACATCTGTATACTACTATTCGCAACGAACTTCTTTTCCTGTTTCGGATAATCTGCCGCTTGGACAGCAAGAAGACAGTCGGGGACAGATGTCCCCTCACAGAGAACATGGGGGGTTGAGCTCAAAGAAAGACAAGTCACTCCGCGCCGGACTCCCTTCAGACAGCTTATCATCAGCCTTCATACCTATTTTGCCGGACTCAGAAGTCTCCTCTGCATTCGGACTCAAGGGATTCAGTTCTCTCGGATCAAAGACTAATCCAGTCTTGCAGATTCAATACCCGATGCCGTGGAGAATACTCGCGGAACGCGAGTCATTTTCGGAAAAATCTGAAAATTCTGGAAGTTGGTACGGACTTTTGAACCGGGTCATAACCTTTTTCGTGCCGGAATATCGGGAGAATGAGTAATTTTCAGAAGATTTCGGTAAAAGCTCGACCGCAGCGCACCGCTGAGGTTCTGCCGATTGTGGTGCGCTGCTCTCCACCTCCGCTCCGTGGTTTGCACAGCTTATGCTATGCTCATAAGCTCCGCCAACCACTCCGCTCCGGTTCTGTCGGTCGCCCCACACATCACGCGGACTTTCTGGTCATGGAGTTCAGCGCGGGGCGCCCTCCGGCTGCTCCGTCCCTGGACACTATCCAGGTACTCCGCAGGAGTTGTGGCCTGCGGCCACCTCTTTGCCGCCACTGGCAGTTCATGTCTTGCTCTCGATTTTTTTCCGAATCCGAATTTGTGCTGGTAGCATCATGCGTTATTCATGCAAGCTGCAATTTTGCATGTCGATTTTTTTTATCATCCCAATAGAACCACGGTCGCTTCTTAAGTCGCCACGGGTCTGTATTTCCAATGGCATCTTGAAACACCTGGAACTGTGGGGGATCGCAGGCCTCTCCAGAGACGCTGAAGTTAGTCTGCGAGCCCAACTAGGATTACATACCTTGATGAATGAGGTCCCTGAGATTGAGGACGGATGATTTCTTACTGATCTGTTTTCAGTATACGCAATGAAGCTTCTTGGACGGTTTGAAGATCAGTAGTATTAAGATCATCAACTTCAGATGAAGAAGCAAGTTTTCCTAGAGATTTCTTTGGATTGAATCCAAGCTGGTCTTCAACCTTCTCATCATGCTTTAGCGTAGTAATACTTGTACTCACCTGTGAGCCAAATACTTCTCGGTAAGCATTAATTGAAGGATAGTTCTCAATAGAGTATCTTTTCAATTTGATAACAGTAATCCCAAGATCATTGCATGTCTGAATGAACCTGTTTCTTACCTTAGCACTTCCAGGATCGTTGTCCACAACGGCAATTACATTTTCCATTCCTTCGAAAAGATCTAGGTCAATATGATACATCGTATCACCACCCAAAGGCCAGAATTTAACATTGTACTCAGGGATGATCCCCCATTTTCTAAAGAGTATCTCATAAAAAGGCTTGTCAGTTGGTCCTTCGATTAGAACAATTAGATCAGCCAGGAGATTATCGGTAGGAGAATACCCTAGATCGGTTAATGCTGTCATTCGTGATGATACATCATCAATACAGATAGAACCTTCAGAGTATTGACAACAAAATGACTTATCGCACGAATATGGAGAGAGGTATACACTTGAATGAGTCGTGAATATGAACTGCTTTGTGGTTTTATTCAGAATGTATTCAGCAAGTTTTCGCTGCATCTCCGGGTGCATATGGTTTTCAATCTCATCTACAAGTACAAGTGGAAACTCGGATACAATTGAATGGTAGAGAATAATAGCAAGATCTGACAAACCTCTTCCAAGATCACGATTGGAATACCAATCATACTCGTTCTGAGAAAAGAATAACTCAATGCTCGATTCTTGATGAATTGTCTTAAGATGATACCCTCCTGAAACTTGTAGGAAAGCATCACGTAAACGCATGAAAAGTTTATCAGCACTAGAATATGGAATAGAGTTTTGCAATGAGTGAATACATTGTAGTAGATTTGAGCCACTTCCGACTAAACCTGTTGTGTAAGAGAATCCAGATTCGGTAATTGAGATTGCTCTTTGGGAAGGCAGAAGGACTGTTTTAGGGGGAGAAACAACATCCTTCACATACGTTTTTAGTTTGTTCAGGACTGACGAATATACTCCATTGAATTGACCATCCTTGTACTTAGTCACGACTTCACAGTAAACGTCCCAAATAGGGCAACAATCAAGGTAAAGGATTTCTTGTTCGCCATTAGTAAACTCGTCTACTGCAACATTGTGAGGTCTTCTAATCTCTGGCGGAAGCTTGGGAATAACTAAATGCTCCTGTAATAGTACAATAATAGCCTCTTTAATCTCTTTAGTACATCGTATCCCCGGGACAAAGCATTCTGGTTTGACTATTGCTTCAAGAATTGATGTCTTCCCAGAATTATTCTTACCACATATCACATTCACTCTAGACAAGTTATTGATAGAAAGTTCAGAAATACCTTTATGTTTCTTCAGCTTGATATTTGTAATCATCGTACTTTCACCATTTAACCTCCGAATATCCATGTGTATGATTTTGCAAGAAGTGAAAGAAGCACTTTTAGTATTCTGCGAAGTATCTGGTTATCAGGAATATAGTCTGCAATATCCGGTGCATGCTTATAATATGAATAGACAATTCTTCTTCCAAAACTATTGGGAACTAGCAACCGATCTCTTAGCTCCCTTAATGCTAACACATACAGACAAGAACCAGATTCGAATACCTGTGTTGCGATATAGCACTCCTTCTTCAATCCTTCTAAACGTTGCTCAGCTTCAGGTTGTAATTTCTGCACCCGAGCTTCAATGGACTTAAATCCCGTAGACTTTATGGATGAGCAATACCTTATGTCACTGCGAGATATACCTGCGGTCAGAAGCCGAGTCTTCATTGCTTTCCGTTGATTCGGGCGAGTAATGTCATTCTTTGTGACAAGGACTATTGTAGGAAGCGGAATTGTGTTAATCACATCCAAATCCGCTTTAGTTACTCTTGCTCCTGGTCCCTGAATACAATACAGTACAATCTGTGGACATTTAGTTAGTCCATTATTAACGTAACACTGCTTTGCGAATTTCTTAAGTTCTTCAATATATTTATCAATGGAAAGACCTGTTTCAAATCCTCGATAATCCCAAATATCCAAATGTTTGGATTTGTAATAAGTGAATTCTGATGTGGTTGCACGCCCATCACCGATAGCTGAATCAGGCACAACATCTTTTCCACAGTAGTATTGGGCTACGCTAGTTTTTCCAACACCAGTATATCCACAAAGCAACACACATGGTTTAGTACGACTCATTTGTACATCGCTTTCATTGACCTGTATGCCTCTGTAACATCAACTGCTTTCTTGTCTCCTTACTTCTTGTGTCTGATTGAATTGAACAAATTCTCGAACTCCGTACGGTTAAACTTAAACTCAGGAGTTGGTTCACCGTGAAGTTTAGCTTCTGCACAGCTAATGAAATACTTATTTCCTGTTAGTCCTATGGCTTCCGTTAATGCAGCTGCAATAATTGCTTGAACTACCGAGCCAAGACCAGGAATTAGTTTTATCAAGCTTGTAGCAGTGAGTGTACCTACAATTATTGCGATAGCTGGCATGAATGTTGTCTTGATAGCTTCGGTAGGTATCCCGTAATTAAACGCAAGGGCAACAAGCATTTCAGTTTGCAGTCCTGCGAGAAGGGGTGCATCGGATCCTGGGATTGGAATTGCTCCAATAGCAGCTGCGGCAGTTGCATTGCTATGGATAATTGCTTGAGCCTGATTTTTTTTCTTGTCAAGTCTTAGAACCTGTCCAGCGATGAAGGCATGTTTGCGAGCATCTGGCAAAAGCTCTAGGCTTTTTTCGAGTAGATTAGTTAATAGACCAGTATCCAAATCTGAGACTCCGAGTATTCTGGATTCAGGGACACCTGAATCCGACAGTATACGCTTTATAGCATCATATTGATTATCTCTAGTAATATCACGTTTTGTAATAACTGCTATCTCGTGATCCATATTGAATATATTTTTGATTAGACGTAAATCACAATCAGTTACTCGCGCACCTGACCCTTGAATACAATACCAGATTAGATGAATATGGTTGTCAAGATTATCATCTTCCCGAAGTTTGCGGACTAAGTCCTTTACATTGGTAACAAATTCCTCCTCTTGATTCTTCCCAGGTTCAAGCCCTTTTGAATCGAAGAGTCGAAAGAAATCATTTTCATAGAAATCAAAGCTTTTTGTGCAAGGCTGACCGTCAGAAATTTTGTCGGTTGATACGATATCTTCGCCACATATTTTCTGTATTAGAGTGGTTTTACCGGAACCCGTATAGCCACATATCAGAATAGTCGGCCTTAGATTTTTAACTCTTTCCTTAGCAATAGCTTCGTTAACATCCTGCGTATAATCATAAGCCATTTCTATTCCCCTTTCTTGGTTTACATAAGCCGAAATCATTAATTACGATAACGCCGAGATGAAGCCGATCTTAAAATACGGCCACATTACCAGCTTCGATCCCACCTTCCTGACCGCCTTCACCCCGCCGTCCTGAGACATGATGAACCCCACCGATGGTTCCATGCTCGCGACGAACCTGAAGGTCGATCGGTGCCGTGTGCCGTACTCCTCAAACCGCACCTCTTTCGTTTCGGTGGCTTCCGTCGTGTGTGCGATGTGAACCTTGTCTTCTCCTGAAAAGCTCGCCGTGACCTCCGCTCCGAAGCCTATGATTCTCAACATATCGGTCAATACCACCGCCCCATCCACACTCGTCAACGACGCAATGAACCGCGCGGCATCTCTCGCGGCATCTTCGTAGATCTGCTGATTCCACGCCAGCGCATCCAACAGCTCCAGCTCTTCCGCTTTTACCGTTCGGCTATTTTGCAGCTTCTCGGTAAGGGCGTTGTGCTCCAGCCTTGCTGCAATTGCCGACATCAGAGCTTTTTGCGGTCGCGTGCTGGGCAAGACGTACTTGATAGATACCTGGCTCAACAGGTACGAGTCCTCGTGCGTGATCTCCTCTGGCACGAACAGCAGCGTACCGCCGTGTTTCAGCTCGGCTGTGTACAAGAGTACCGATTCGATAAACGACTGGTGGGCGAAGCTCAGCCCGTCGTCCTCGGCGGGATCTTGATCGATGCCCGATAGCTGGCAGGCATTGCGGATGAATACGTCGGATGCCTCATAGAAAAAATCGGCGACTGGCCCTTCCAGTAGTACCCTTTGGGTCGCTGTCACAATCCGCCCGTTGCGCATCCGAAGTATCGGCCTGTCCCCGCGCGAGATGCTCAACTCGCCAGGTCGGGTGGACATCACAATAAAGGCATCGGGCGATGAATTGCCCCCAACCCGCTCGTGCCGGGCCATCTCCCATAGCGACATGCCGATATCGACCAAGCCGTAGATTTGCAGCCGCTCGTCGGACTGCTCAACCGCGATCAGAACACGCCGCGGGTCAGCCACCGGGGCCAGTCGCCGAAGCTCCCCTTGAGTGAACGTTACAGGCTCCTTGAGCAGATATCGCGTTACCGGCGGCAGCTCGTCATCGTCCCTTGGTGATACTTGGCTCTGACTGTCGAGGAAGACGATGCGGAATACCGTCGGGCGGCGTTCCTCTGTCAGCATGCTTGCGTGGTAGCAAACGTCGATGATCTCATCGAATACGACTTTTGGCGGCAGTTCCACGTTCAAGCAGCCGTGAAGGAATGGTTTATTGTCCCACAACCCCTGTAGTATCCCGTGCAAGTCTCGCGGGTATAGATGATCCGGTATTTTAGCTGGCTTATTTACCATGGCGGCTCCTAGAGGGATATTCAAGTTCTCCCCATAAACGTTCTTCGACCACAGGTTGAGCATAACCAGAAGGACACGGCAACGGTAGCTATAGCCGTTTGTCTCCACCTGTTGCACAGAGGTGCTTTGACCGTCGCCGAACGCTCAAATCACCAGATTGCAAAAATATTGCCACCCGCTAAGATCGACCGCAGTTCTGCTGGATTTGTTGGACGGAGTGCTTTCTATGGCCAGACTTTAAGCCCCATACCATTGAGAATACCATCTCTTTTCAAATATTTTGGCTCTAATACATCGAAAAAGGAATCATCATTGGAGTTGAATTTCCTGCCTATCGCGTATGCCACAACATCAGAAATTTGAAGCAAATCAGAAGAGTCTGATGGCTCAAACAGAAGAGTTTCTATGAAGTGGAACTCCTTGATATGGAGAGAGGAAGCAAATAGAGCCTTAGCATAAGCACGATGGTATTTTTCCATGTTCCTTTCCGTTGCATCGGAGATCATCATTCCCCGCTTGTCTCTTGCTTCAGAAAGAAAATAGTTGATTCGTTCGATCAATAGTTCCCAAGAAAAGTCTTTAGGGATTTTACGGAAGTTTGATTTAGACATGTCAATCTTTGATTTGTCAATCACGACACTAACAAAAGAAAGATCGAGAGCGACGATGGATTGACAGAGATCTAGTAATAGATTCCTACGATCTGAACGCTTTGGCCATTTTTGTCCATAGAAGTTTATATGAGAAGTTCTTTTTCCGGGAGACAAATAAACCTTTGATCTCCCATTAAAGATTTCAGTCGCGTGGATTTCCTCGGATGCAGGAATGGAATGCTTAATGCGGAAAGCATTAATGTCATTAACTATAGATTGCCATTTCCAGTCATGCACTATCACTGCCGTTCTCGTAAAGAAAGGCGAAGGAGTTGCTGAGTGATTGTACAAACCAGATTTTGAAAAGCCGTCATCACCCGACTCATCAACGTAAACAAGATGCACTAAGTCTCCCCCTCAAAAAGAAAATGCAGCCAAGTGAAGAAGTATCCTCATCCAGTCGCAAGCAACTGTCTTGGCCGCTGGTAACAAATATTATATGAAATTGCTCTATTGGCAAGGGCTGAAGTTTTCACCCAATGCTCAAAATGAGTGACTGTACAACGCTTCAAATGAGCTGCTGTCACTGCAGCCAATAACGAGAAAAGTCAGCTCGATTCGATTGTTGAACTAATTGTACTTCCAAACATCATTGTAAGCCACAGAACAGAATTCTGATTGTCTTTCTAAGATCATATTCTCATTCCAAGTTACATCATTCTCTCGGATGTGCTTAACGAGATCTTTGGTCAATTGAATTTCGGATTCATCTAATGCACCTAATTTGTCATGTAATGATTTATTCCCCATTGCGGAGTTGAAGGTTTTAGAGACAAGTGTAAGATTGCCAAGTTTATTAACATATGGCCTTATATCAGCCTGAGATAGTCCCCATTCCTTTGGGGATTGTGGCAATATGTGTTCGATATTTACATTGCTGAAATCTATTTGGTACTCTCCTGTTCTTTCATGATTATTCAGCTTAGCAAGCACATACTTTACTAGTGTACGCTTCTGCCATGAGTTTGCATAAGCAATATTTGTAAATTTCTCCTGAAAGAGCATATATGATGGTTTCTCATTAACTAGATCCTCTTCAAGTCTTGAAAACAGTCTATTAACATTTCCCGGAATTCTTTTGGGTGTATCATTACTGACAATATTTTCTAATTCCCTAGCATACTTAGAGTACAGCTTCTCTACTTTGTTTGCAGGTTGCTTGCAAACGGTTGAATATAGAAAAGTGAAATCCTCTAATAATTCAAACACTCTTACTGGATCAGTTCCCAGCTTATCGTAATTACGCAGAATGCTAAGAATCAAAACATAGCATTGAGATACATTCATATACCGAATTGCTTCGAATGAGTGGTACGCTCTATCTTTATGCTTTAGAAAAAACCAATCATCAACTGTACCATTAATGAGCCTATTGTAATCCTCTGATGCTTTTTTTAGATCATCTAGTAACAGTTGCCAATTTGAAGTGCTCTTTTTAATGTCTCTAAATAGGTTCTTCTCAGTAACTGATTTGTGGCGCGAAATCCAGTAATAGCGTATAAATCTTTTCATTTCTACATTTGTTTCATGAATATTCTTGAGAATTATTCCCCAGATATCTTTCGCAGAATCCCGATCACCGTTGCTCCGTATATTCTTGAAAATTAAGTTCTTCAGGAGATCTGCAATTGATAGATCAACACCTCTAGCATTAGTTGTTTCGAATATCTCATAGGCGGCCTCTTCACTTTCAATCTCAATCTTAATAACTATTAAATCTGCTACTCTATCCCTGAGAGATTGCAGGAAACTTCGCTTTGCGAAGGATCCATCACAATTGTCAATTTCCTGATTCAGCTTATTCTGAAAGAACTCATAGTTCTTCCTAATTTGTTTTTCCTCCTTTGTATAAGGATTCGATTCAAGAATCTGACTATCAGTAGATTGTATGTTTTCCGAAAAATATTTGACTGCTGAATCACTGCATTTTATTCTGTAGGATTCACCTCCAGCCCTATCTTCGTGAGCTATATCATGTCTTTGAATCACATCAGCAAGGTCAGAATCTATGCTTTTACTCCGAAGTATATCTCGAATCGCTGCCATTAATATTGTTATTGTCATCATCCTCTGTTGGCCATCAACAATCTCAACATAACCAGAATCTTTCTCATACTCCTTATTTAAAATAAAGGAACCAAAGAAGTTAGAGGAGTCATCAGTCGTTAGATCAAGCCATAAATCAGAAAGTTGATCCTCATTCCAGGTATAGGGTCTTTGATACCGAGGAATCCTGAACTTCCAATTTGAGAATAGAACATCTTTTAAAGGATAATCATTTGCCTCAAAATTAAGTGCATTGCCCATTTCATTTCCTCCAATTCTTCAGTTCAACCATGGCATCATCTGACAGAATTTCAATTCTATTGAATTCTGTTGTCTACTGTCCATGAATTAAGATAGTACTTCCATTCATAATGCTGTCGCTTCTTTCTTATCCATTATTTCTCCTTGTTACTTTTTATACTGAGGTGAAAAAAGCTCGCTCCCTTTGATGCTCAACGTTCTGCATAACCAGCACAGGTACTACCCTTGCACGTCCTGCGCCCCCGCGACTGGTTCATGCAGTTGAACATCTCGATATCTCTACAACGCGATCTCTTTGAATAGCATAAATAACTCCGGAACATAATTGGATTGTCCCCCAGTATCATTTTGCCAAAGCTTTAGTTCCTTGTACCACTTTGTTTGGTCAGCACGTCCAGCTGCAATAATTTGCCGCAACATCTCTTGCAGTTCCTCACTGATGTCTATTGAGCCTTTCACAATACTCCCAATCCTTTCAAATATTACCCCCCCTTCAATTGTCAGAGTAGAATAAAGCTCAGGGTACATATTGGCCCATATAGAATCATCAAAACTACGTATTACCCAATCAATAAACCCCGTAATGCTAAGATGCTCTAGTAACGGTACACGTATTGCCTTAGAGTCTCCGGGATGTAGATGATGTATGGGATGGTTTAAGATCCAGCTGTTGTAACCAGCCTTTGATTCACTCTCAAAGCGCAGTGCGGATGAACCCTCCATCCACCCCTGAGCACTATCCGACTTGTAGAGTAATATGTGCTTATATGATGTTGTGCTCATGGAGTAACCATATTCGGATTCGACTACTCTGAATCTCTCGACTGCAAGTACACCAGCTGTGGGTGGACTTCCGACTACAGTACATTCACCGAAGGCTTGTTGGAATAAGGAGGCAACTTCGAATGGTGATTCAATCGCAACATGACGAGATGCGTGTTCCCCACCCAGAGTACAGCTTCCACATAGTGTTGCTGAATCAAACCGTAGTACTGGTGTGGGGCTCTTCATACCGCAGTGCTCCCCAGATTGACATAACCTGCTCCAGTAATCGTATATATATTTTTCGTATGCATTCCAGCATGCCCCTGGAGTGGCGTAGATCATCCTAGGGGCCATGGCCTACCCTGGCTTCTGACATAGTCAATCAAATTTGTCAGATCTGTCCTATACAATCTGCTCTGAAGATCCGGTTCCCTATATAGAGCATGCCATCCGATGTGGTCAGGTTCGAGCGAGATATTCTTTCCATTGTCCACATATTCTTGATGCGCTCTTGATACATATTCCCAAGTGGCAATACATCGGACTGTTGCGACCATTCTCGGTTCTTCTCCAAAGTACTCAGACACTGCGCAAGTGACGGTGTCACAATAAAGTTTTTCTGCGAGTTCCCTTGCTCTGGAGCCCAAGCTTCCCCAGATCTTATTTTGCGGGAGTACCTCATCAATCCAAGCATCGATCAGTCCTTGAGGTAATAAATAACAGTCATCACTCGCATAGCGCGATAGGTCAATAGGAGGAGGACCGTCAGGCATACCCTCCTCTAGTGCAATCTTCAGTACCCCATGTGGTATACCTGCTGCTAATGCAATCATCTCTAGGCTTGCTTGCTTATTCATGAGTAGCCGTTTCTCTACATCATTCCGATTCACCTTAGAGTCTGTGACTGGTGCAAGACTCTCAATCTGCGAGGGTGAGAGACCAAGGTATTCACCTAGTACTTCTACAGGCCATTCAAAGTTATTCATAAGTATATGCTTAATATGGGCATCGGGCACGATTTTCTCCGTTCATTACTGTGTTCAACAAGGATTCTACAAATATCTGTGAAATCAATTTACTTGTTCAATAAATATAGACTAATTGTTCTAGTATAGCATTGTCAATGCAAATAGCCTGATTAGGATCAATAGAAAGTGTTAAAGCAGGTTGTTAGCACGTTGAACAGAAATACAGAGGGATTCAAGAATTATCCTGAAGAGAAGCAGCTCGGGTAAAAGCACAGTTCCAGGTGTTTCAAGATGCCATTGGAAATACAGACCCGTGGCGACTTAAGAAGCGACCGTGGTTCTATTGGGATGATAAAAAAAATCGACATGCAAAATTGCAGCTTGCATGAATAACGCATGATGCTACCAGCACAAATTCGGATTCGGAAAAAAATCGAGAGCAAGACATGAACTGCCAGTGGCGGCAAAGAGGTGGCCGCAGGCCACAACTCCTGCGGAGTACCTGGATAGTGTCCAGGGACGGAGCAGCCGGAGGGCGCCCCGCGCTGAACTCCATGACCAGAAAGTCCGCGTGATGTGTGGGGCGACCGACAGAACCGGAGCGGAGTGGTTGGCGGAGCTTATGAGCACAGCATAAGCTGGGCCAACCGCGGAGCGGAGGCGGAGAGCAGCGCATCACAGTCGGCAGAACCTCAGCGGTGCGCTGCGGTCGTGTTTTCTATCGAAATTTCACCAGAATTCACTCATTCTCCCGATATTCTGGCACGAAAAAGGTTATCACCCGGTTCAAAATTCCGTACCATCTGGTTCTGAATGTGCCACCTCTAACAAAAGTGACAATCGAAGATTCCTCGTAGGAAAGCAAAGCTTCACCGAAGGGAAATCCTGTCGGGGGAGAGGGAGTACAGTTTGCCCTAGTAACTTGACATACTGCCAACTTAATGTAATTCTTAATAACATAGGAGATAACCTATGTATAGAAGAATCCTGCCTTTAATGATCTTCAGTTTCATTGCAATCACACACGCCGATTATGCAACTCAGACCGATTGGTTCGATGGGCCAGGAGTCTGGGGACCGTCGGATGAATGGGATGATACCTTCTATCTAGAAACCCGTATCGAGTGGGACAGTATTCCTGGTGAAATTAGCCTCCAGTATGACCTTGATTATCTTGTTGCTGGGTACTACAATGGAGCCAGTTCCGTATATTCGGAGGACATAGACGGAGACGGCGACATGGATGTAATTGGTGCTGCTGCGTATGACGATGAGATCACGTGGTGGGAGAACGAGGGTGGTTCAGGTACATACTGGATCGAGCATATAGTTGATGAGGACTTTCAGAATGCCCGCTCAGTCTTTGCGGGGGACATAGACGGTGACGGTGACTTGGATATACTCAGTGCTTCTGTGGATGATAATTATATAATGTGGTGGGAGAATATCGACGGCTCGGGCACATCCTGGACCAAGCATCTAGTTGAAAATTATTTTGAGTACCCCAGGTGTATTTATTCTGAGGACATAGACGGTGACGGGGATATGGACGTTCTAGGTGCTTCCTATGACATAAATAACATCACATGGTGGGAGAATGAGAACGGTTCCGGTACATCCTGGGTCAAGCATACAGTTGATGCGAACTTCCTAAGTGCCCATTCGGTCTTTGCAGAGGACATAGATGACGATGGATACATGGACATCATCGGTGGTGGTGCAGGGGGAGGGGGCTACAGTGCCTGGTGGAAGAATGTCGACGGATCGGGCACATCCTGGATCAAGCATATCATTGCTGGTGGTGTCAGGTCCATCTGCGCAGTGGACATAAACGGTGACTGCTACATGGACATCCTTGGTGCTACCGCCAGTAACGCTATAATGTGGTGGGAGAATGAGGATGGTTCAGGTAGATCCTGGATTGGGCATTACATTTGTACGTTCTACGATGATGCCATATCAGTCTACTACGAAGACTTAGACAGTGACGGTGATATAGACGTTCTTGGCGCTTCTTATGAAGATGAGATTACGTGGTGGGCAAATACAGATACTGGCTCGGGAATTGACTGGGTCGAACATATCATTGATGCGAAATTCAACGGTGCCTATTCCGTCTACTCCCAGGACATAAACGGTGACGGAGAAATGGACGTACTCGGTGCTGCTATTAATTCCGACAAAATAGTCTGGTGGGATCTTAATAAATATTCATTGGACGGTAGTCTTGAATCCAGTTGTCTGTATCTATCGAGCGATCCAGGTTGGGGCTCAATCAGTTGGACAACTACAGAGCCTTCTGGTACATCTGTAGCATTTCTGGTTAGATCCTGTGATTCCCCTGATAGCAATAGTATGGGTGCATGGTCGGATACCCTCTATTCACCTTGCAGTCTTAATGGCATCCTAGATGAGGACGACAGCTTCTTCCAATACAAAGTAATTCTTGAAACATTCGATTCTTCGATAACGCCAGTTCTTGAAGATGTGACTATAACCTGGAATCCGCTTGGCATTGAAGGTGGAGAGCCAGTTGTACTGAGGCTACTGCCTTTTGCGCCCAATCCCTCATCGGATTCACCAGTGATCAGGTTCTCGCTTCCTGAGCAAGCTTCAGTTGAGTTGAGAGTCTTTGATTTTTCTGGCAGGCTGGTTAATGAGATTCATGGAGACGAGTACTCAGGCGGGTTTCACGATGTTCTTCTGGAGGACTTATCCCCCGGAATCTACTTCTGCAGGATGATCTCTGGAGAATTCACAGCTACAAAGCGCTTCGTGGTGATCGAATAGTAACTGAAGTTCCAATCCCATCAGGCAGATGATTGTCCAGCTATAGCACTTTTAAGATAATGACTTGCTTTGGTGTTAATATCACGCTGTAAGGGCTTTCCGCAGTTCAGCAAGTCTTGTGATCCAGTCCAGAAAAGGTTTCCAACTGGAAATCATTAGGGGTACCAAATAGGACAGCTATTGATGGAGTATCAGCCCAGATCAACCACTTCCCCGGTACATAGATAGACAACACGCTCGCAGATATTGACTACTCTGTCTCCGACCCTCTCCAGGTTGTGAGCGACGAATGTCAGCATCATTGCGTCGTTTATTATCTCAGGTTTCTGGATTACATGAGTCAGGAGTTCTCTGTAAATCTGTTCGTACAGCAGATCGATCTCAACATCCATAGGCGGAATTTCTTCTACCGCTGCGATATCCCTGTTAAGAAAAGCATCTATTGCTTTCCGGAGCATCTCGCATGCTTTATCAGACATCCTTGGTATATCAATAAGGGGTTTTACATGCTCTCCGGGAGATATTTTTATATTGATGGCCGCAATTCCTTTTGCATAATCAGCAATTCTCTCAAGTTCCATTGCTATCTGCATTGCAGCGAAAATGAAACGAAGATCTCCCGCTACCGGCTGCTGTGTTGCTATAATGTTCAGACAGGCTTCTTCAATTTCAAAACATTTCCTGTTAATCACTTTATCGCCCTGGATCAGCCTTTCTCCCTCTTCGAAAAGCCTGTTCTTTAGAATCCGTACGGATTCCTGAACTGAAATTTCAGCCATTCGGGAAAGCCGCATCAGGGCTTCCCTGATGCTGTCCATTTCAGCTTCGTACGTCTCTCTGATCAACATGGTTTTTCCTCTTCAATCTGTGCTGTCGCCGCCATAACTCAGCCGAACCTTCCGGAAATATAATCCTCAGTCCGTGAATCTACCGGATTTGTGAAAATGTCCGTAGTTTGACCGAACTCGATCATGTTACCTGATCTCTGCTCATCGGTAAGCATGAATGCCGTGAAATCAGATACTCTCGCAGCCTGCTGCATGTTGTGTGTTACTATCACTATTGTGTATTTCTGTTTCAGTTTCTCCATCAGTTCTTCGATTTTCAGTGTTGCCACAGGATCCAGAGCAGAGGCCGGTTCGTCCATTAGAATAACTTCCGGTTCAATGGCAAGAGCCCTTGCTATGCAGAGCCTTTGCTGCTGCCCTCCTGAGAGAGCAAGACCGGACTTGCCAAGGTCATCCTTTACTTCTTCCCAGAGAGCTGCTGATTTAAGACTTGTTTCAACTATTTCCGCAAGTATGGTTCTATCCCTGATCCCATGTATCCTAGGACCGTACGCCACATTATCATAAATCGATTTTGGGAAGGGATTTGGACGCTGAAATACCATTCCGATCTTTTTCCTCAGTTCGACTACATCCTTGCTGAAGATATTCTCACCATCGAGGAAGACCTCCCCCGTTGTCCTTACTCCGGGTATAAGTTCGTTCATTCTGTTAAAGCTCCGGAGCAGGGAACTCTTTCCGCAGCCGGAGGGACCAATGATAGCGGTGATCCGGTTTACCGGAATATTGACAGTAACATCACGAAGAGCCCTGAAACTCCCATAGTACAGGTTGTAGTCTACCGTTCTCATTCTCGATTCAGTCATCATTCGCTAACTCCCGGTTTTGGCGGATAACCGCCTGGATATCAGATTGATCACAAGATTGATAATGATGATAAGGACTACAAGGACAGCTCCGGTGGCCATTGCCTTGTCAAATGCACGGGTTTCCATTGCAAGGTAGTAAACATGAAGCGCCATGGTTCTTCCACTGGACATTATGGATGTAGGTGTTCGGTAACTTCCTCCAAGTGTCACATAGAAGATGGCTGTCTCGCTGACAATCCTTCCAGCACTCAGTATCAGTCCGGTTGATATCCCGTTCACCGCTGAGGGAAGCACCACTTTCCGGATAGTTTCCCATCTTGATGCTCCAATCGCAAGCGAAGCCTGACGATATGAATCCGGAACAGCTTTCAAAGCTTCCTCGGTAGTTCTTATAATTACCGGAATCACAAGACATGAACCTGCAAGCGCTGCTGAGAGTATCGAGAACCCGAAATGCATTGCGGTCACGAACAGCGCGTAGCCGAACAGACCGAATATGATTGACGGCACACCGGCAAGGGTTTCCACGCCAAACCTGGCTAGCGCGACGAATTTCTTGATAACTCTGCTTTTCAAGTTATCAGCGTACTCGACAAGAAATATACCGGCGCCAATGCCCAGAGGTGTCGCTACAATAAGAGTACAGATAACCAGATAGACAGTTGCAACTATCGTCGATGATATGCCGCCTTCTCCGGAAAGGCCTCCTCTTGGAGGAGTGATGAAGAAATCAGGTGTCAAATGCGCAAAACCTTTCATTATCACATATCCAACAACGAAAAGCATGATCAATACACTCACAGCCCCTGTAAACCATAACAGAGAGAATGCCCCGGTCTGCTGCAGTTTTCTTAATTTCAGCCGGTTCACTTTTTCTCCCATTTCCTGCTACCTATCAGAATCCTTGCGGAGCTGTTCATTATCATGATAAGAGCGAAGAGTACCACTCCTGTCGCGAAGAGAGCGCTCTCATGCAATCCTGTAGCGTAGTTTATTTCTACAGCAATATTACCGGTCAGTGTTCTTGCCCTGCTGAGAAAGATGGAGAGCGGGTTATCGGATGCTGCAAACGGTATTATCACGGAATTTCCTATCACCATTATCATGGCGATTGTCTCACCAAGTGCTCGGCCTAGACCGAGAATAATTGCGGACATTATCCCGGATCTCGCACCGGGGAGTATAACCTTTGTCAACGTTTCCCACTTCGTCGCTCCCATGGCAAGCGAACCTTCCCGGAATCGTTTGGGAACGCTTCGGATAGCGCATTCAGACACACTCGATATAGTCGGCAGTATCATTACCGCAAGGACGATAGAAGCTGACAAAAGTCCAAAACCGGTATTACCGGGCACATCGATGTTTCTCACCAGTGGAACGATGACCACCATTCCAAAAAGCCCGTAAACGACAGAGGGAATCCCCGCAAGCAGTTCAATTGAAGGTCTGACAATCGATCTCACAGCCGGTGGGGCTATCTCGGAAAGGAATATCGCGCAGCCAAGAGCCAGCGGAACACCGATGATGACCGCACCAAGTGTGACGAGGCCGGAACCGGCGATCATTGCGAGAATACCGTACTGTCCCTGTCCGGGACGCCATACGGTCCCGGTCAGGAGTTTAATGATACCGATATCCCTGAAAGCAGGAATGGCTTCCCTGAAGGTGAAGATACCTATCATCACCACAATCAGGATTGACATCAGAGCCGAGAACATAAAAATGTACTTCACTACCGATTCAACTCTTTGTTTACCGGTCACTTCTGGCTACCTTTAATAATTTCATACAACCGGAAATATCTATGATCATCTTACTGGTTCAGTTGACAGGCAGGTAACCCTCGGAAGCAACGATAGCCTGGCCATCTTCACCGAGAATGAATTCCAGCCAGCCAGCTGCGGCTTCGGAAGGCTGTCCTAGAGTGATCATGTTAAGAGGTCTCACGATAGGGTACGAACCACCTGTGGCAGTTGCAACGGTGGGAGGCACGCCATCGATAGTAACTGGCGTTACTGAGCTGTCCAAATAACCGAACGACAGATAGGCGATGCTCGCAGGTGTTATGCTGACAGTGGTTCTGACCGCGCCGTTCGAAGGCTGGAGGATTGCTCCAAGACAGATCAGTTCATCATCCATAACCATGTCTTCGAATGCAGCTCTGGTTCCGGATCCCTCTTCCCTGGATACAACTATTACAAGTGTATTCTCGCCACCAATCTCGCTCCAGTTCGTGATCTCACCGGAAAAAATACCCCTAACCTGTTCCAGTGAAAGGCTCGAAAGACCGGATCCCGGATGTATCACGATTGCGATACCGTCACGGGCAATTGTATGAACAACCAGAGCGGGATGCTCTTCGAATTCAGAATTCTTTACTTCTCTTGAAGCCATCCCGATATCAGCGGTTCCGTTCGCAGCGGATTTGACTCCTACACTGCTTCCGCCGCCCTGAACGATTATCGTGATACCATCGGTTAAACTCTCATAACTTTCTGCAAGCAGTTCTGCCAGCGGCTGTACCGTTGTTGAACCTGCAACTATAACATCGACAGCACCCGCACTGCTGGAAAAGCCCATAACGGCAAGCATAAAGAATGCTGAAGTCAGCAGTGATGTTCCTTTGAGTATCAATTTCATTTCTGTTCCTTTCAAATTTCAAGGTTAGTTCTGCAAGCTAATTGACCGGCAGGTAACCCTCGGAGGCAACGATAGCCTGGCCATCTTCACTCACTATGAACTCAAGGAATACAGCGGCTATCCCTTCAGGGGATCCATTTGTGACCATGTTGAGTGGTCTCACTATTGTATATGAACCGGATGCCGCGAATTCTTCTGTAGGAAGAACACCGTCTACAGCCAGCGGTTTGGTCTGGTCATCCAGATATCCGAAGGAAAGAAAGCCGATTGCTCCGGGAATAACGGAAATGGAGGTTCTTACGGCACCGTTAGAGGGCTGAAGAATTGCGTTACCCAAAATTAGATCATCATCCATAATTAATTCCTCGAAAGCAGCTCTCGTGCCTGATCCTTCCTCACGTGCAACTACTGTAATGACAAGGTTTTCTCCTCCTACTTCATTCCAGTTCGTTATCTCTCCGGCAAAGATGCTTCTGATCTGCTCCTTTGAAAGGTTATTAACAGTCACGCCAGGTTCAGTAACAATCGCAATGCCGTCTCGAGCAATAGTATGGACTCTGAGTTCCGGATTCTCCTGCAGTTCGGACAGCTTTATCTCCCTGGAAGCCATACCTATATCAGCAGTTCCATCTACGGCTGATCTGACTCCTACACTGCTCCCGCCACCCTGAACAAAGACAATCACATCTGGTTCAAGGGCTTCGAAAGCCTCTGTAAGAACTTCTGCTACCGGCTGGACAGTTGTTGATCCGACGACATTCAGCTCACCGGACAGAGAGGTATCTTCAACAGGTTCTGCTTCATCAGATGCTGCGTCATTGCCTGAATCCGCACCACAGGCTCCAAGAACTGTCAGAAGACCAAGCATTGCAAGAAGTGCATACTTCGTTATTACTTTTTTATGCATTTGTATACCTATCCAATCAGTTGTTTAATGATGTGGTTAAGCTCTGTTGCGACCGCCCGGTCTCACTTGAGGAGGTTTGTAAGACCGGGCAGCCTGACACGAAAGGGAACGGGTTAGAACTTCATTCTCCAGTTGATGTACATGTCGGTGTAGCCTTCAGTATCTTCATCCTCGAAAGAATAGTTGCGTCCACCCAGCTGGAATGTGTTCTTACTGCCTGTATGGAAATTAAGGCAGAAATCAATGGCATCCTTATCATTCAACGGATCGGTATCTCCAAGATAGGCGGGACTGGTGGTCTCGTACCTGACAGCCGGTTGAATCGAGGTTAGAACGGAAGCGTCTACGCCGAATTCAGGAGCGATCATAAATGACACTGCCGTACCGTCATTTGTGGAGGATTCGCCGGCATCTCCGGCATATCCCAGGCTCATGTACTCACCGGCGAAATCAATTTCCGAGCTCTCACCCATACTGATGGATCCATTAGTGAAAAAATCCATTCCAGTAGAATTCCAGGTATCCGTAGTATCCGTGTCGATACCGCCAGCGTTGAGACCGACAGCTGCACCCAGTGTCATCCAGTCTACAGGATCAACCTGAAACCTCGCGGTAAACTGCTTGTGAGAATCGTTTTCCGGTCTGTTCTCACCGGCTCCATTCGTAACGGCGAGGTCGATTTCCACAGGATTGAAATCCAATCCAAGATTGACCCCGATATCGCGCTTACCGTATGAACTGAATCCGCTCATGCCTGTCATTATCGCCCTGTCGGCAAAATACATGCTTGAACCGGACCTGAAGTAGTTATAACCGAACGGCCTCTTGAACTGCCCGGCGGTAATGGCAAATCCATCAGTTACCTGAGCGTTCAGAGTCAATACTTCAAGGAATAGAACGATGTTCCTGTCATGACTTCCCCCATCGTACTTGGTCGGCTTGAGCTTGAACTCGATCTTTGCGTCCAGCCACTCGTTAAGAGTGGGAATCCATGTTACATCCGCAATAGCGCTGAAACCCATATCGGGATCAGCATCCTCTTCGCCGTAGATATCGAATCTACCCATTCCATAGCCTTTGAATTTCAGCAGTTCCGCTCCCCCGGTGGAAAACTCACCGGTCGCGAAAACAGCACTCGAAATAACAAGAAGTACAAACAGGTATCTTAACCCGTACATATACGACCCCCTTCTCTCTCTGTGTTTCAGGAATGTGACTTCAAAAACCATGACAGGAAGATCAGTAACGAGTGTTAATCAGTGATGTGGGAGATGTTAAGATTCTGTTAATAATGCTGAATTCAATAAGCAGTGTTTTGCGGTCAGGATTCTGGACCGCGATCGTGATGAACAGGAAATGCGACTGTGAACATGCTGCCTTCTCCGGGTGTACTGCTGACCCTCACCCAGCCTCCGTGGAGTGCCATGATATGCTTCACTATGGCCAGTCCGAGACCGGTTCCGCCCCTGCTTCTGGATCTGGCCCGGTCAACAACATAAAACCTCTCGAACAGTCTGGGAAGATGCTCCTGTGATATTCCGGAACCTGTATCTGCGATAACTATCGTGACATACTTCCCACGAAAGTCGGTTCTGACAGTGACTGATCCCGAGGAGGTATACCTTATTGCGTTCTCCAGCAGATTCACCAGGACCTGCTCCACACTGTAACGGTCGGCATTGACCGGAGGCAATTTCTTCCCGATACCAACATCGAGGAGAAGTCCTTTATCATCTGCCTGTCTACGGAAAATACCCATAACATCACTTATGACTTCCTCTATCATGACCGGTTTAAAATCCAGTGTTCGCGACGGGTGCTCAAGCTCGGACAGGGTCCGGATGTCATCGGTCAACCTTATCAGACGATCGGTGTTCCTGAGGATCGTCTCGATATGGCCACTGGATTCTTTATCCGCTTCCTCCAGAAGGGTTTCCGAGTACCCCTTTATCGAAGTGAGTGGAGTACGCAGTTCATGCGATAAGTTGGCGGCGAAATCCCGTTTTATCCGCATGAGATTCTCTAACTCGGTAACATCCCTGATGGTGAATACTTTTCTGTCGGTTCCGGAAACCGTAGCAACACTGACATTGTAAACCTTACCTCCGGATTCCAATTTACCATCGGGTACATCGTCATGAAGTGCAATACTGATGAAATCCCTGAACTCCGGAACGGAGATGTAATCCAGATAGTCTTTCGAGTGAGGTGAATTCTCGCCGCAGGCCATTTCGATAAAGCTCCGGTTAGCTTTCACCACTTTATGGGAATGGTCAATGACAACAAGACCCTCAACTATTGAACCGAGTATCGCTTCCTGTGCAGCATTCTGTTCTGAAAGTTCATCTATCAGCTGAATGGTTTTCGTAATCATCCCGTTAATATTGGTCGAGAGCTGATCCAGTTCCATGATCGAGCATGGAGCGGCTCGCGCGGAAAAATCCCCTTCTTCCACCTTCCTGGTCACCCCGGCAATGCTCTTTATCGGGATGGAAATGCTTCTTGAGAAAAACCATGCTGCAACAAGACCAGCGAGAAGAACGGCGGAAGTCACTACTGCAATATCAACACCAACCTGACCAAGAGTCGATCTGAGATCTGAGAAAAAAAGACTCGTCCTGATAACTGCAGGAATCGAATCGGAAGCGATAACCGGAACCGCAGCGTAGAGCATTTCCCGCCCCAGTGTCTCGCTGTATCTGGTCGTATTGCCGACCCTTCCGTTGAAGGCACAGATAACTTCCGGTCTGGTTCTGTGATTCTCCATGCTGTCAGGCTGTTCTTCCGAATCCGCCAGGACGGTTCCGTCTCTAGCGATGATCGTTACCCTGATACCCAGCCTTGGTCCTATAACGTCCGTGAGCGAATCAAGACTGGCTGGATCGTGCTCGAGAAGATGAGCAACTGTGATTTCGAGAGCTTCAGCAGTCCTGCTGAGGTCCGTGAACGCAGCTGAGGTGAATCTCGATCTGATCGTTCCGAATACCAGCAGCGGAGCAAGTACGGCAAGGAGAATTATTACAACAAAATAACCCCTGAAGGACCTGGTAAAGATAGATCTCACCCGGGTTCCTCCAGTTTATATCCGATTCCGTGAACGCTCCGGATAATGCTGCCTGCGTCGCCGAACTTCTGGCGGATATGTCTGATATGAACATCAATAGTCCGTTCAAAGACGAACTTCTCTCCGTGCCACAGGATCTCCAGAAGCTGTCCCCTGGAGAATATCCTCCCTTTACCTTCAGCGAGAATTTGAATTATTCTGAATTCGGTTGAAGTAAGATCAACCTGTTTCCCATCCACCTTGATTCTGAATCTCTCCGGTTCGATAAAGATCCTGCCGCAAATGTCGATGACCGTTCTTTCCTTTTCAGAAGGTGAGGTTCTTCGCAGAACAGCCCTCACTCGCGCGGTGAGTTCTCTCGGTGAAAAGGGTTTGGTGACGTAATCGTCCGCACCCACCTCCAGACCGGTCACCCTGTCCGATTCGTCCACCATAGCCGTCAGCATGATGATTGGAAGTTCTGATGTTCTATCCGATGATCTGAGTCTTCTGCAGACTTCCGTTCCATGCATGTCCGGAAGCATCAGATCGAGAATCACAAGGTCAGGCAGTGTTTCTTTGAGTGAATCAAGAAAATCCAATGCATTGCTGAAGCATTTCGCATTGAATCCGGCGCGCTCAAGATGAAGAGAAACAAGATCAAGGATGTCTTGTTCATCATCCACAACAATTACGGTTTTTCGCAGTGAATCCATAAAACCTCCCTGGATCGGATCACGGCTGGAATATATTCCGTCCTTGCTCAAAACCGTAGTATTCCAGATATTCCCGTTTAAGAAGAACGCTTATGATTACATAGTATGATAAGGCAGTAAGGATAAATATGAGATCAGGAATAAACCTGCTGGATGAAACAGATATACTGAATGTTGCACGATCATGTACAACTGTCCGGGTCCTGACTGGGGAAGAACTGATCAGAAAGAACGATACCACTGAGGAGTTGTATATCGTAACAGATGGTTCTTTCAAGGTTTACGATGATTCTTACGGTGAAGACTTCGTGCATGCAATTCTCACCAAAGGAGCAATATTCGGAGAGATGTCCTTCCTTGACGGTACTCCAAGATCCGCATCGGTAAAAGCGATCAGTGATGGTTCTCTTATGAAAATGGGAAAAACGGAATTCGATAATCTCCTTGTCAATAATCCTGACACCGCTCTTCTATTCCTTTTCACTCTGGCCCGCGTTGTAACTCGCAGGCTCAGAGAAGTGAATGATGCTCTCAGAGGTATGACATTCAGTATAAACGATAATGACAGCAAGAAAGCAATTGCTGAAGTAATCGCTCAGATGGAATACGCGGTTCATATCGAACTTACCGGTAGTCAAAGGGGCAGAGAAGAAGAATAGCAGTTCTCTCGACTATCCCTTAAACACTTGCCATTCATTATTTTATCCTCTCACGTTAGCGTGAATACCAGTACTAACAGTATATTCATACCAGATTAGAAGACTGAATTTTCTCAATGCGATAACCCCGGAGAGTTTTCTTATCGGAATACTGATGGTATCGGGCATAATATCATTCTGAAAGGAGCAGACTGTACTGATGAAAAAACTGATTATAGCGTTAGCATTTGCAGCAGTACTGATATTCGGCTGTGGAGGCGGTGAATCAGAACCAATCTCTGTGGATGTACAGGAAATCGAAGAGAGAGTCTCAATAACAATAACCGATTCAATCGGTGTTGAGGTCGGGGACAGCAACTACGTTTTCGCCTCGATAGATGCTCTTGCACATGGTCCTGACGGTAATATCTACCTTCTGGACAGAGGAGTCGCCTGCGTTCGAGTCTACTCTCCCGGCGGGGAATTCATCAGAAGAATTTCACGTCAGGGAAACGGTCCCGGTGAGATCACCGCCGCGTTCGGCATGGCGGTTCTAGGTGACGGAAGGATTTCGATCTGCGCCCCCATGCAGGGCGGAATACACAATTTCCTGCCTGACGGGGAATGGGAAGGACTTTCCGCCGAGTTTACCAACAACCCTCCGATGAATATGGTCGGAGCTGACTCCAATGCCTATATCGCGCTGAAACTCACAGTGGACGTTGTCGATGGTGAACTGATTTCGGAATTCCTGATCGGAAGATATGAGGAGGACAACGAACCGTCTGTGCTCTACTACGAAACCGAATTTCAGTTCGATCCCACCGACCTAACCGGACTCCTCAATGAAACACTTTTCAGTCATGAATTCTTCGCCGACAGATCAGGCAACGTATACCTCTCTCAATACTCCACCGAGGATTACATCGTTAATGTTTTCGACAGAGATGGAAATCAGATCCTGCAAATTGAAAAGGATGTAGCACAAGTAGAAAAATCACCGGAAGAAATCCAGGAGGAAAAGACCTGGATGGAAACCTGGCTGAGAAGCATAGGTGCTCAGGGTGTTGTGATCGAATACATTCCGGAACCGTACAGGTGGACGATAAGCGATATCGGCTGTGATGGCCTGGGCAGAATATGGGTCAGAAGAGGAACCGAACTCGCACCGGTATTCGATGTTTACGACGCTCAGGGCAACTCGCTTTTCGTGGCTGAGGTAGAAGGTATCGGAAATGACGCTCAGTTCTGGGACTTCGTCATAGATGATTATGGGATTATGGCCTATTCGATGAACCCGGACTACTATTCGAAGATCTGGCTGATGGATATTTCTGAAGAGAAGAGCGAATGGGAACAGATGTAAATTAGCTGAAATGCTGCATCCCTGAGAAGAAGACCGGTGATTTAATTGTGTTATTTATTATAATCACCGGTCTAAGTTGACTAAACAGACTACGTCCCTGAAAGTAGGTCAGTGATGCGCTTGCTGAAAGTAATCGGATCACCCGGGCGTCCTCCCGCCAATATCTGTCCAAGGTCGAACAGAATGTTCACGTAGTTCTTCAGCCTGTTACTCGATCTTTCCTTATCGTACAGTTCCTGCAGCATCGAAATTACGGGATGGACCGGATTCAGTTCAAGAATTTTCTTCGCTTCAGGTACTTCCTGATTCATGGTTTTCATCATCTGTCTGAACATCTCACCGGGGTCATTTTTGTCACTGACCAGTATACAGGGGCTGTCTTTCAGTCTGGGTGAGAAACGAACGGCTTCCACCCTGTCTCCGAGCTGATCTTTGATGTACTCGATCAGTCCGGCGTAGGTTTCCTCGGCGTTCTTCTTCTCCGCTTTCTCCTCTTCCGTCAGATCCTCAATATCAACTTCCCTCAGAAGAGATACAAGCTTCTTGCCTTTATACTCCCCCAGCGACTGAAGCATGAACTCATCAACCGGACTGTCGAACAGCAGAACTTCAACATCGGCTTTGCCCACGGATTCGAGGTAAGGAGAGGATGCCAGCTCCTTCCTGTCGCTTCCGGTTATATAGAAAATACGATCGACATCTTCGGGAAGTTCTTCCACAAGCTTCCTGAGACTCTTCTGCTCGTCTCCGCTCTTTGAAGTCCACACCATCAGAAGGTCAGCAAGTTTTTCGCGGTGCTGAACATCGGAATAGATACCTTCCTTCAGAAGATCACCGAAATTCATGAAGAATTTTCCATATACCTCTGGATCATTCTCCAGAATATCCGAGAACCAGCTGAGCACTTTAGCTGTAAGCGCTTTTCTGATAGTTCTTACAGTTCGGTTTCCCTGGAGTGTTTCCCTGGAGATGTTGAGAGGCAGATCGCCGGATTCGACAACTCCCTTGATGAAACGGAGGTATCTGGGAAGAAGCTCATCCGCTTCTTCCATTATCATTACTTTCTTAACATAGAGCCGGATACCGGTTCTGTAATCCGGCATCAGCATCTCCATTGTCCTGGTGGAGGGGAGGAAAAGGAGTGAGTGGAACTCAGTAGTACCCTCGGCATGGAATACAAGCCGCGAGAGAGGTTTCTGGATATCGAAGCTCAGATGATTGTAGAACTCGTTGTACTCCTCATCTTTCACGTCATTCTCGGGGCGAGTCCAGATCGGTTTCTGAGTGTTAACCGGTTTTCTGCTCTCTTCCTCTTTCTCTTCATCTTCACCTGTCTCGATATAGACCGGATATGAGATGAAATCGGAGTATTTGCGAACCAGTTCCCTCAGCCTGTAGCCGTCAAGGTACTCGCTCATATCCTCCTTGAGATGAAGGATGACACTGGTACCCTCAGGAATATTGTCCTCCTGTTTGAGGCTGAATGTATCATGACCTGTTGAGGACCATCTTTGTCCTGGTTCATCGCTCCCGCTTTTCCGGGACAGAACCTCCACTTTTTCCGCAACCATGAACGATGAATAAAAACCTACTCCGAACTGTCCTATGAGTTCAGGGGTTTTTTCATCGTCAGATGTACTCATGGCTTCAATAAATCCCCTCGAGCCGGAATGGGCAATTGTTCCAAGTTCCGTTGCCATTTCATTATCAGTCATACCTGTTCCGTTATCACGAACTGTCAGTGTTCGCGCGACCTTATCTGGAATAATGTCAATCCTGAGTTCTCGGTCAGATGTAAGTTCAGGTGAGGTCAGCATCAAGAAGCGAAGCTTATCCAGAGCATCGGATGAGTTTGAGATAAGTTCACGCAGGAATATGTCGGGATGTGAATACAGACTGTTGATAACGATATCCAGAATCTTTTTTGTTTCAGTTTTGAACTTCAGTTTTCTCGCACGGTCAGACATACTTACTCCTTTTCAAGTACTGTTATCATTAAATTAACGGATCTTTCCCTCAAGAAACGGAACCTGAAAAACCTTCTCATGAAAAACGGGACCATGCCCGAAATACCCTTCTTCGCCAAAAAGTTCCCCGTGATCTGAGGTTACTGTTATGTAAGTGTTTTTCGGCACAATATCGAATAGTCTTTCAAAGACCGTATCAAGATAACGGACGGTTTCAACCTGTCTCTCCCTCAGTTTATCCAGCTGTTTCTGATCAAAGAACTTCGGGGCGTCCTTATCTGTGATCAGCCTGCCTCCCACCAAATTATCGTCCAGGTGTTTGAAAACACCATGGACTCCACTTATTCTGGGCCATTCATTCTTCGGTTCAGATGGGAGAGCGTAGGGGTAATGCGTTTCTCCTACATTCAGAAGGTAGAATGTCGGCCTGTTGGGTGAGAAGGTCATCTCATCGAGCATTGCAGCCATATCGTTATGATCCGGCATGAGCTTCCAGGAGTCGAATCCGGAGTTCAGCGGAGTGTGACTGTTAAGCACAGGAAGAGAGACCATCGCTCTTGTTGTATAACCAAGAGTACTTCTCAGATAATCAGGAAGATACAGGCGGGGAATCAGGCTTTTGAATCCGACTCCTGCTGCTCCGAGTCTTTCATTGAATTTCAGAAAATCCTTTTTGTAGTATTCAGACGCGAAGACATTCTTCGGGCTTGTGTGAGGCATCAGCCCCATTAAAAGATTGTAATGTGACGGAGCAGTCCAGGAAACGTATGAGTATCGATCCTCGGGTTCGCCAAGTTTCATTATCGTTCGGGGGGCAGCTTCCATGAACGTATCGAATCTGCAGCTGTCAAGGATTATGATGATGTAGTTGTTCAGATCATCACTCGCATTCGCGGGTGAGATGGCCCTTGCAGGAGCACTTACAACGTTTTCTGCTGAATCCTTTTTCTTTCTGAACAGTCCCATTACTCCTCCGTCACTCAGTGGATCTCGGTAACAATCCGTATCTATTGCAGTCCGTCAATCTCACCGGTATTTAACTGCAGCAACGCATAAAACCGCGTTTACTTCGCGTAGGGCTCAAAACTGATTAAAGGCTTCTCAGCGTATCGGAAGCATGGATGACCAGATATCCCCCGTTACCTCTTCACTCCATATTCCGACGAGAACAGACATGGCTGCAGCGAGTTCCCTGTAACTTGGTTCAGATAGCGTCCAGTGGAAGTTGTAGTTTTTCTGGAAAACAAGATCGAATGAATACCCGTCAAGAACGGTCACATCTATATCGATTACTGCTTCCCAGCCATCATCAACAATCCTGCCACCAAACTCACGGACAAAACCTTCAACAATCAGGTCCTCCCTAAGCATTGTCGCCTTCCTGAGAACCGCGCCCCACGCACCACTCGAAACCATATCCCTCATGAGAAGATCAGGCAGAAGCTCCATAGGACGTGTACTCCAGACATCGGTAGATGCTCTGTTGATAGTCCCATCTTCAGCCAGCACGATCATTTCAACTCTCTGAAGTGCCTGTGTGGCTGAAAAATCCTTTATCTGAATGATGTAATTGGAAGATACATTCCACGATTCCCGATACTCGGGATCAACAGTCCATACAACGGCAGATGACGCTGAATCGCCACCGATGGGAACGTTCACTGTAATACAGGCCATGGAAGCAAGCAAAAATATCATAATAAGAAACTGTACTGGTCTGGGTATCACTGCCAGACCCCCTCTCCTGTTGTCCGAATAAGCAATCCCGCGGGATCATTTCTGAGCGCTTCAAGAAAAGCGGACAGATTATCAAACATGTTTGTACTCTCTACAAGCATTTCATCCAACTTCTGAACAAACACTTTCAATGGCTCTGACAGCCCCTGGAGTTCTTCGACCAGAGCATTTACATCAACAGCCAGATCAGGCGCCATCGTATTCAATGTCGTTACAAGCCTGTCAATATTCTCTCCCAGCCGTGTATAGGTAACCAGGAGTGTATCAAGATTAGCGGAGTTATTAAGAATCGCAAGTTCAATATTCTCTATCATATCGCTGTCCACAACTTCGTTGATATTCTCCAGAAGCTGAATTGACTCTCTACTGATTTTTATAAAATCGACTTCGTTGATAATTTCGGTCATCCTGGTCAATATGGAAGCAGCACTCTGCAGTGCACCTTCAGCAACAGGGATAACAGGATATAACACTTCAAAATCGTATCGTGGTGTCACATGGATGCGGGTTGAATCCGGACTCAAATTGATCACACTCAATCCGGTTATGCCTGTCAGCTGCATGATCGCTACAATCTGAGAATCCACAGTGAAATCGGCTCTGATATCCATCAGAACTTCAACAAGTCTTCCATCAGGAGCTATATCTATGCTTGAGATGCGTCCAATCGGAACTCCGTTGTACATCACATTGCTACCTTCATTGAGTCCCTGGACCGACCAGCTGAAATAACACACGTAAGTGTTCGTATGCTTTTCCCTGAACCCACCGCCAAGCCAGACAATGATAACAAGGAAAACAACGATGCTTACAGAAAAGAACACTCCCAGCCTGTACTTGTTAGCAGTCAGAGCCATTATTCATTCTTCCTTCATATCAATTAAATCTTCTCTTCCAAAAAAGGCACGAACCCGGCTGTCAGTGGAGTTTTCCTTCAGTTCCATCGCTGTGCCCTCCGCAATAATACCGTGTTCTTCAGCATCTAGCATAACAACCCTGTCAGAAATGGCAAATATGCTGGCAAGTTCATGGGTAACTATAACCACAGTGGTTCCCAGAGACTTGTTAATGGTTTTAATCAGATTGTCCAGATTGGCAGAAGTCACCGGGTCAAGACCGGCTGAAGGTTCATCGAAAAAAAGTACTTCAGGATCGAGAGCCATGGCTCTTGCAAGTCCTGCCCGTTTCTGCATGCCTCCGGAAACTTCCAGAGGGTTTGAATCAGCAAATTCAGCAAGATCGACTGTTTCCAGTTTACTGTAAGCAATAAGAACCATATCTGATCTGGAGATGTTGGTGTATTCTTTCAGAGGGAGCATAACATTTTCAAGCAGCGTCAGATTCCCAAGCAGAGCCCCGGACTGAAAAAGTGTTCCCCACCTTCTGCGGGATTCCTGAAGAACCCGGGGACTCTCCCATATGTCCCTTTCGTTAAACATGATTCTTCCTTTCCAGGGTTTTGATAATCCAAGAAAGTATTGCATCAGCGTACTTTTTCCGCATCCGCTTCTGCCGACAATAACCAGCACCTCTCCGTTTTTAACCTGAAGGCTTACGTCATCAAGAACAAGCTGGTTCTTCCAGCCTCCCTGTAAATGCTCAACTTTAAGTGCAATCTCCATTTACATACTCAATCCCGGGCGTATATGAATAAACAGTAATGACATGAGAGCATCAGCGAGAATCACCAGAAAGATACTCAGTACAACCGCGGCGGTTGTTGCTTTTCCAACAGCGGATGCGCCGCCGCGAACCCGTATTCCCATAAAGCATCCTACATTCGCGATAATGACAGCATAAATAACACTCTTTATCATTCCCCAGATAATGTCCAGTGGAATAAGTGCCTTGCCAAGTTCCGAAATATATGTACCGGCTGGAAGATCAAGAAAAAGTATACCTGCAAGTAATCCGCCAAAAATTCCCGAGCAGTTCGCCAGCAGGACAAGAAACGGCATTACGCAGAGAAGCGCTATTATCTTTGGAGTAACAAGGTAGCTGAAAGTGTCGAAACCCATAACGCGGAGAGCATCTACTTCCTGCCTGACCTGCATGGTTCCGATCTCTGCCGCGAAAGCTGATCCGGACCGCCCCGCGACCAGTACTGCCGCGAGCATGGGACCAATTTCCCATGTTATGCTGTACCCCAGCAGCGCCGGCATAAAATTTTCCGCTCCAAAAATCCTCATCTGAAATCCCGACTGATATCCCAGGACAGTGCCAAGAAGCAAGGTAAGAGTCGCAACTATCGGGATGGCTTTCACACCGGTTTCTTCCATGTAGTAAAAAACCATTGGCCATCGGATTTTCAGAGGGTGCAGAATCATTCCAATGAAAGCATTCAGAGTTTCCCCCGCGAAGAGCCATAGCCCGGACAGCGTCTTCAGAAAAGCGTATACACCCTCACCCAGATCCTCAAAATGATCACGCAACCCAATCTGGCGTTTTTTCGAAAAGGAATCAGACTCATGCTTTCTAAAAGAAGCGAACAGCTCGTCTATAGGCCTGGATGCTCCGATCCGGGTGATCTTCACTCCAGCTCTGCGAAGCTTACTGCAGAAATCATAAAGAAGTACAGCAGAAACTGAATCCAGACCCGGACTGTCTGAAAAATCGAGACTCAGTTTTCCGGCATCGAAAAACACAACCTTGTTCTTTTCAATAAATTTTCTGAGGTAATCTGTATCACCGGTCTCAAGCACACCATGAATAGATATTCGTGTTCCATCAAGGGTAAGCTTGTCGGCTCTTTTCAAGTATCACCTTCCCGAAAATACTTGCTTTCCCGGAAATGCATCAGCAGTGCCCAGAAAAGCTTTCAGATTTTAGAAATTTGCCGCTCACAATACGAGTAAAGCGAATTATACTCCTGATAATATTAAATTCAACCAAACCATTGAAAAGCACATGTGTATGATATGTAATTCAAGCTTCTTCAGCCAGGTACTTCAAAAGCATCCGAGCAACATCTTCCGATGATAAAAGATTGTCAAACAGAGCTTAACGCAAATCGGGCTCACTTCTATTAACAGTGATGAAGACAATAACTCATGACAAAATGACAAACTGCAATTCCAGGTGATTTCATTTACTGATCTTTTCCTGCCAGTATGCAAGCTGACTTCCGGCTGCACGGTATCCTTCGGCGATGATTTCTTCTGCCCGATGGAATTCCATGAAATTGATATGGCCCAATCTGGGTTGAATCAATACATCAGGAGGATCTGATCTCAGATTCACAGTCGTTATCTGACTTTCCATGATTTTGATGGATGTCATCAATACTTCGATGATATTTGGCTGTGGATCCCTGGTCATCCACTGTTTGATTTTTCCTGTAGTCGCCAGATTGATATCCCGAAGCTTCTCGCTCAGGAGAGTAGTTGTTCTATTCCCGGAGATGGCGTGCATCTCTTGTTCGCCCATTTGAGTATCCCTGCTGCCATCAAGCGGTTTTAATCCATTGCGCTTCCTCTGAACCAGATCGCAGTTGAGATCAACCGCTATTACGAAGTCCGCACCCATTTCTCTTACGGTTCGTACGGGAACAGGGTTGACCAGGCCACCATCAACCAGAAGATAGTTATCCTTCCGAACCGGCTTGAAAATGCCTGGGAGTGAAATGCTGGCTCGAATAGCTTCGATAATGTTGCCTTCTTTCAGGACGACCTCATCTCCCGTATTCAAATCGGTTGCAATAATGGCGAGTGGAAGAGGAAGCCGTTCGATGGGCTCATCGAGTACATACTTGTGGATGAAATCGGCAATTTTCACCCCATCTATAAGACCTGATTTCGGGAGCACCGGGTCACTTAATGAAAGTATGATTTTCCTGCTGAATTGCTGAACTGCATCTTCCAGCAGATCGATCCTCCCGGAAGCGTAGACTGCACCCACAAGAGCACCAATGCTCGTACCGGCAATGTAATCTACTGTTACTCCTGCTTCCTCCAAAGCGCGGATTACACCGATATGAGACCATCCGCGAGCTGAACCACTTCCCAGTGCAAGCCCAACTTTGCCATGTGAATTCAGATTATTATCAACACGTTGCATCGTATTCAACTTCTTCCACGGGTTCATTGTTCAGCCTCCTGGATCCTGCCGAGTCTGTCAAATTCCGTTCGATTATCGCCCTTATTTTTACCAGAGCAGTCCGCTGATCTTCTCTATTCAGGCCGCCCACTTCAACAGGTTCCGAGATGATAACTTTTGTCTGTATACCGAAGTGTATCCACGGGTTTCCCCGGGACTTGATCTTTCTTGTATCTACCAAAGCAATCGGTGTAACGGGCAAGTTCGTCTTCGCTGCAAAGTATAAAGCGCCTCTCTTGAAGGACCCGAGTTTTCCTGCTCTGCTCATTACTCCTTCAGGAAAGACCACAAGCGACAGACGGGATTTAAGGAGCACTGCAGTCGCATCAATACCCTTAAGGTCATTGTGAGGATTTACTCTGTCAACACTTAGAAAGCGAAGACGGCGCATGATGTAGCTGTAAACGGGTACTTGAAACATTTCCTTTTTTGAGACAAAGGTTATGGAGATCGGAAGTACGGCACCCAGGATGAACGAATCGAACCAGCTCTCATGGTTAGCCACAATAATTTGAGATCTATCTCTGATGATGTTATGCAGCCCCTGCACCTGCACCCTGACACCCGCCGCTTTCAGGAGCACTGATGATGCGGTGCGAAGAACTGTTCCATTGCGCAGGAAGCGTCCAGGCAGAACAGTAGCCAGGAGAGCCAGGCATAGAACATCCAGAATAAGGACCGCCCACCAGAACAAAGTGGCTGGTATGCTGACAAATTTCTCAACCAACTTCATATTACTAGAAGCTTGCCCTTGCTTTCAAATACAGCTCGTCCCGATCATTAAGCTGCCTGAATAAGTTCTCGCCTTCGCCATGCAGAATAGCACCACCACAGGTTATCTCGATATTATCAACAGGTCTGTATGTCAGCTCGGGAACATATGCCAGACCATAATTTTCAGTGGGTTCATCCCAGTCGCTCACGGACAGTGCTAAGGAAAGCGGTACCAAAGTAAGTTTGCTGTTCAGGAAATCTCGTTCGACTCGAAACGTAAGGTAGTCGTTGAGGTTTTTCCTTCCAAGCTCATGCAGGAAACCATGAAGCACCTGTGTGTTCACATATACACCGTTTCCAAATGTGTAATCACAACCTGCGATGAAGCGGACGTATGGCTCATCTTTGAGCATTTCTTCAGCAGGTAATCCGGGTATATCGAGTAAGACTTCTTCAGGGAAGAACACTGCCCCTTCACCCCAGATACCGACTGAACCGATAGCCCCCGCGAAATCCCCACCGATGACCTGAACCTTCGGGTAGATGAGAGTAATCACTGAATCGGGCATCGATATGACGGATGGCATCGGAAGATGGTAGCGTCCGTAGTAGTAGCTGAGGGAGAGATCGAAGCCATGCATAAAGGTACTCAGCTTGATCGCATACTGTGAGGATTCATCCAGATCACGTTCCGGAAGTTCAACCTGTTGCGTGAATCCCTCAAGTGAAACGCCTGGTGGAAGGCTCAAGCTGGAAGAAAACGCTGAAAGCAGCGCGCTGGAATAGCTCGGAGGAGGAAGGCGGGAAGGGGTGAAGGTCGGTACGAAGACACAAGTAAGGTTAGCGCGAGAGCCATAATAGGTCCCCTGGAAAGCGTCCACAGCAAGGTGCTTACCGAAGTCCAGAAGTACTTCCAGATTGTCGGGACTGATGTTGCTTGTAGGGTTCAGGGCATCGGCAGCGCCCCAGTTAATTATCTGGCGTCCCAGACGAAGATCCACGGAGCTGAAGGGAAAGGAGTACAAATCCAGATAGGCTTCACGAAGCTCAACACCGCCGGGATATGAGCCGCTTTGTTCCAGGCCCTGAAGCATTGATACTGAATCTATTTGAACGTATCCGAACCCCCTTAATTGCACTTCACTGTACAAACCGTAGTTCATGAAGTTGCCGGCGGATAATTTCAGGTTCAATCTGTTCTCGTTCCAGGTCAGTTCCAGATCATCGAAAGCAACATGATTTTCCGTCTGTACATAGCCGCCGATGGAAAGGTTTTCCTGAGCGAAAAGTATGGATGTGCATATGATTGGAAGCACAAAGAAGATACTTAACCGAAGTTGCCATGTAGTCCTGGTGTTCAACATCGCTCTACTGAATCCGTGTGAGGTATCTCTGTGAGAAGATATCATCACTCAAACCCGTATCAACCTCAACCTCAGTCATATACATACTTGTGCTGTGACCACTGATTACGTTGCTCATCACTCTCTCCAGAGCAACCCAGTAACCCTGGAACTGCAGAATTTCGAACTGCTCCAGAACTTTCCATAGATCTCTACTTCGGTTGTAGTACTCGATACGGGCTGGATAGAAATTGTCCAGTTGAACCCACATTAACAGTTTACTGTAATCAGTGCTGATTCCGGATTTCGGGAGCAATTCCAGAATGTAGTGGGTGTCGGTAGTTTCATTCAAAGAGGGTTCATATTCATCACCGAAGCGAAACGAACTCAGGTCGTCGTAGCTGAAATCCGTACCTGCAAAGTTCTGGTTTTCTACGTGTGAGGCAATCCTTCGCACGCGACCGAACGCAGGCAGATAGAGGTAATTCACATCATCAGGCAGGCTGAGAAAACCGATCCCCCTCTGGCCTGCGGGAGAGAGGAAGCGCATCAGCCGGGAATCGGCTCCTTTCTGAAAAATCTCCATTTCTCGCACACTCTGATCACCATCGTCTTCGATCAGGATCATCTCTACCATTGCCTTCAGATCCGGCGCTTCATTACTGACATCATCGGCATCACTGAGGATCTCCTCAGCCGACAGGCTCTGCGCAAACGCTCCGGTGGCGAATACACATGAGAGAACAATAATCAGCACGGAGTACGGGAATCGACACATAATAAAATTCCTTTCATTTATTTTTTTACGTTCTAATTCTCAGGAACCGGGTTCTCGTCTCTGGATGTCTGATCTTCGGGAATTCGAGACGAAGCATGTCTGTTGTTATTCAGTCGCAGATATTTACGACTGACCAGGATCAGTGAAGGCAGCAGAGTCAATGACGCAACCATACTTACCAGCATGGTCAAAGAGATGAGCCATCCGAATCTTCGAATGGGTAGAACGTTTGACCACATCAAAACGAGAAAACCGAGTCCTACTGTCGTGGCGTTCAAGAAAATAGACTTACCTGTAGTACTGATCATGGTCTTCATGGCAGCTTCTTCATCACCCTGTTTCCTGAACTCCTCCTGAAAGCGTGAAGATGCATGGATAGCGTAATCGATACCGATACCGATTGAAATACTGCCGATCATGATCGTGGCGATGTCCAACGATACTCCAGCAAAACTCATTACACCGAAGTTGATGATAACTGTGAATACAAGAGGTAAGGCGATGATAAGTCCCATAAGGGGAGAACGAAAACGATACATCATCAACAAAAAGATTAGCACAAATGCAACGCCAAGGCTCATTATCTGACTGTGAATCAATGTTCCGTTAAGCGTTGTGAATACTGGCAGATAGCCTGACAAAACAGCCTGGAAGTTTACGGAATCCCCCGGTATACTCTCCAGGAGATTGCCTGGAACTCCTACAAGGTTCTCACTCATAGCCCAGAGGTCACCTCGAACGTCTTTCTGATACCTTTCATTCTGAGCAAGGTCAGTGGGAAGAATCCCAAGCAACTCCGTCAGCCAGTGATTTATTTGAGAGCGTGTCTCCACTTCCGAAACAAGCGTGCTGAAGCGTTCGGCAACGATATCGAGATTCTCAGGATTATCTTCGTAATAGATTTCGGGTACTGCGGCGGAAACCGCTGCCCTGAAGTCCCGAGGCCCCGAATCGGCATGTTCGACTGCTTCGGTCAGGGAGACCACGATAATGTCGATTAACGAATCCGAGTCGATTATGATCGGCGCTTCCCACAGCAGATACTCGCGAAACCGGTCCTGCAGCATGCTCAGATCTTCCGCAGACAAGTCCGGTGCGGGCATTGACGTAATTTCACGAAGCCGGTTAACCAGATCTGAATATGCTATTTCTGTCAACAGTTCCCGGTTAACTGCGTCATTATAGATATTTTCCGCAACTTCCTGAAGCTGGTAATCTCGTACGATTTCCTGTTCATCAGTCGATAACCGGTCATATTCGATCCTGGAAAGAGTGGTGTTCAGTTCGGAATCGAGATATGAATCAATTTGCTTCGAAGCGTCCACTATGGCTCCGGTATTCAGCGAATTGAATTGTGCGTGAATAAGGGCTTCGTTGTAGTCATCGTTGACAAGACTACTCAGAACTTCTTCTCCTTCAAGCAGGAACAGCAGATTGGTTACCTGGTATCTGGTTTCGGGAATAGCCCACCGGCCGGTAATGATGTAATTCAGCTCAACGATGAGGTCGGCAAGGGATTGTGTGCTTTCCACATCAGGAAGTGCTTGTATATACTTCTCCACCTTCAGCATCTGTTTCAATACAAGCGGATCCTTGATGTCTCCGTTGATAATCACCTGGAAGGGTACCGCGCTGCTGAATCTGTCCTTAAGAAGATCGGCTGTGGTTCTGATCTCCGAATCTTCCGGGAAATACTCCAGCATATTGACTTCGGTTTCCAGCTGCGGAATCCGAATAAGACAGATAATGGTCAGGATGCCTGCGACCAGAAGAATCGGAATCTTTCCGCGAAGGACCAGTTCAGCCTCGAACTTTCCAATCCATGATTTTGGAACGATTCGTCTCCCTGTTCTTTGTGCGGAAACGCTTACCGGAAGGAGGGAGAATACAGCGGGAATCAGGGTCACCGAAAGAAGGGTGGCTACGCCTACACCCATTGCGGTGAACAATCCGAAGTCTGAAATGGCAGTCAGCAATGAACCCCCGATTACAAGAGAAAGGAACCCGATAAGGGTAGTAACGCCAGTCAAAAGAATAGGGATACCCACATCTTTCAACGCGAGCTTCGTACCATTAATACTGCCGATATCAATATTTGCGTCCTCGCGATATTTTGCCACGAAATGAATTCCGTAAGCCGAACCCACCGCAACCAGTACGATCGGAGTAATATTCGAAACCATGGACAGTTCCACTCCGAACCAGCCCATGGCGCCTATTGTCCATACAGCAGAAATCACCACAACGCCCAGAGGTAAAGTCACCGCGCGCAGGCTTCGGAAACCAAGAAAGAGTACCATTATTACAACGAGCATTACGATCGGGATCAATCGAACGATATCCTCTGTCAGCAGTCCGCCTATTTCCTGGATCTGTACGGGGATACCTCCGTAATAGACCGAATATCCCTCCCTCAATCGCTCCACATTAGCTCTAATCTCTGTTACTATTTCAGCATTATCGACATCCGGGTGGACTCGAATGGTGATTAAGGTAATCCGACCGTCCTGAGATATAATCTTCCCCGCGTACATTTCTTTTCCAAGCGTATACTCGCGGAGGGCTTCCAGCTCCAGACTGTCTGTCGGAATATCATTCTTGTTGACCAACCGTTTGATCTCTAACCCGAATTCGGTGTCTCTCATATCAAGAATATCGGTCAGACTCGTGACGCTCATTACGCCTGAAACGGTATGGCATGATTCGGTTATATCCCGTATCACTGTGAGAGCTTCATTCGTGAAGATATCTTCACCTTCCACCGCCACCATGATGATATCGTTCCCGCCGTACTGCTCACTTATATGGTTAAATAGCTGGATTGTAGGATTTTCTTTATCCAGGTAGCTGACGAGGTCGCTGTTGATGACAACCTTGCTGAGTCCGATAGCCATAAAGACAGTAATTAGAGCAACCAATATAATGATCGCTATCCGAAACCTGATTACAGATTCTGTAAACCACTTCATGCGTTTTCCTTTATTGTGTTTCGATGCCTTGAAGCAGGATGTCCAGCATAGCGCTGACAGTATCATCAAGATCATCCATCGATTTCCCGATGATAAGGCGCAATTCCATCCCCTTCATGATGATGATCAGCATTCTGGCGGTAGTAAGGACATCACTGATCCTGAATACGCCGGTATTGATGCCTTCTGAAAGGATTTCCTGAATTGTGCTGTTCTCGAAGTTAGTAAATGTTTCACGTTCCTGTTCAATAAAAGCGTATTGCTCCAGATAGGCCTCGGTCAGAGAAGCGTAGTAGATGCTCAACTCGAACAGTGAACTCATTCGTGTAATAACGTATGCCCGCAGTTTTTCCTGAGGCGAAGCAGCCTGCTGGACCGCCATGCGCAGCTTCCCTATCAGAGTCTCGGCCTCCTGTCGAATCACAGATGAAAGAATCTTCTTTTTGTTTCGGAAATAGTAGTAGAGCGAAGATTTGGACATGCCCGCTGACTCTGCAATGTCTCTCATGGTTGTTTTTCGCAATCCATATTTATTAAAAACTCTGATCGCAGCCCGAAGAATTCGCTGTGCTACATCCTTGCTTTGATCATTCACTTGAATGTCCTTTCCATTTTTCGACCAATTTCGTCAAGACATACAAACATTTATAGAATATGTCAAGATTCTCATAACTCCAAATCGCTCAGACACGAGTATAAGCTACATTAGAACGTTCTTATCGGATACATTTTCTTAATCGATCCTGTGATTACGGAGATGTATCACATTTTTCCATGTCTGAGGATCGTGATGATAAGGAAGAGTGCCATAACCGCAGCAACAATAAATCCTGCAAGTCCAATGATCGGTATATCATTCCATTTCGGAGGTACACCTGACAGCACAATTACCGAAGAACCTATCACAAGGGAGGCGACAAGGATTGCGAATGATAGCCTGTTGCTGATTTTATCGAATGTGGATAGCATTGATTCGAACCCTCTGTGCTCCAGCTGTATTTGTGCTTTTCCCCTGGCGATCTGCTTGAGGATTGTACTGGCTTCCTGCGGGATTTCCTTAAGAAGCTCTGCAGATTCGCGCGTCAGGTCAGATAAATCTGCGATAATACGATGCGGAAGCAGTTTCTCCAGTTTGATCCGGGTGAGAAACGGAGTCATTGCTTCCGCGTATTTGAATCCCGGGTCAAGCTTCCGGCCCAGCGCCTGTGATGCAGCAATAGCTTTCATCATAATGTAGAAATCAGGAGGAATTCGTAGATGATGTCTTGTTATCACCTTCATGGTGTTCGTAAGAATCTGGCTCAGATCCAGGTCCTCCAGTTCTCTGAACAGGTAACGATCAAGTAACTCGGATATGCTGTTCTCAAGGTCTCTTCGGTCGGGCTCCCGGTCGTAGTCAACGATCCTGAGCAAGATATCTGTCAATCTGGTTTCATCGTGCTTTACTGCATAAGTAGCGGCATCCACAAGAAACTCCATCTGCTTTCTGCTCACCCGGCTCATCATGCCGAAGTCAAGATAGCAGATGACATTGTTTTCAAGGAATAGAACATTTCCTGGATGAGGGTCCGCATGAATGAATCCGTGAATGAATATCTGTTTCATCATGAGGTCTGCTCCACGGGCTGCAAGAAGAGCTGGATCAAGACCGGACTGTTCCAGCAGACTGATTTCAGATGCCTTGATTCCTTCAACATACTCCATTGTCAGAACACGCTGGGAGGAAAGCTTATAGAAGACCTCAGGAACATATATCGTTTCCTCGTCAGCAAACTGAGTTGCGAATCTTTCCATATGGGCCGTTTCCATGGTGTAGTCCAGTTCCTTCTCTATCATCCTCGAGAATTCGTCGACTATCCTGGTTGGCTGCTGTATTTCCCATTCTTCCATGTGTTTTTCAGCAAGTGTTGCGAGGTGACGGAGAATTTTAAGATCGACCTGGATTGTTTTGGATATCCCGGGTCTTTGAACCTTTACCACAACATTGCGTTCATCAGGCAGCTGCGCGCGGTGGACCTGTCCAATAGAAGCTGCCGCCAGAGGGATTTCATCAAAATTCTTGAATATCTGCTCAAGCGGAGAACCCAGTTCTGTTTCAATGATTTCCTGTATATGATCAAATGAAACGGGAGGAACATCATCCTGCAGCTTCTCAAACTCGCTGATCAATTCCGGTCCGATCAGATCAGGTCTTGTGGACAGGATCTGACCTGCTTTTACAAAAGTCGGGCCGAGTTCCTCAAGGGCTTTCCTCAAACGGGCTTCCCGGGACAGCTTCGTTATCTTCTCTCGTTCGGGTCCACGTGAGGTTGCCCTGAGCAGATTTTCGATAATTCGTTCTCCGCGAATCCTGCTGAAGATATCCCCGAAACCGTACTTCATCAGCACTGTTAATATTTGACGGTAACGCATCAGGTATTTGTGTGATCGACTCAGGTTGCTCAGAGGTCGAAAACCGAATGTCATATACACCTATTCAGGTTACAAACAGAAATCATTATTAAACAGGTTCTGTAGCTCGGAAAATATCGTTACTATTTCTTCAACTTATCGATTTTCCTTGAAAGATCCGCAATGTCGTCCTTGGTGGCTATATTCATTGACGATATCACCTTATGAACCTGTTTCTTTATTCTTTCCTCATACTCCTTCGAGGACTGCTCGGCTTTGGAGATGAGTTCCTTTGCCAGCTTCTTACCTTCCTCCTGTGTGAGCTGTCCTTTCTGAACAAGCTCTTTTGCGAATTCCTCCGCCTTCTCCGCAGTAAGTACAGCAAGCCCCATTCCGGTTAGCAGGGTTTTTCTGATAAGATCAAACATAGGTTTCTCCTTCAGTTATTCGAATCCAGTTTGATTTCCGGATTGAGATCCGAAAGATTCCACAATCCACCATAGTACGATGTTATATCTGATCGCGTGTGTCCCAGAAGCCTCTGAGCGATCTTAAGATCGGCACCTGATTGCAGAAGATGTGCCGTGAAGGAATGTCTGAGTGTTCTGGGGGTTGCCTTTTTATTAATACCCGATGCCTCAAGGGCAGTTTTGAAGAACTTGGTTACTGCTCTGGTTGTCAGAGGATTACCCTCAAACCCGGTAAATACATAGCAGGAGGGTTTTCTGCTTTCGATAAGGAATTGTATCGGCGATCTAAGAATTTCAGCGAAGACTGTTGTGCGGTTCCGTCTCTTCCCGCTGCCTCTGACATTGATCGTGAGATTGTCCAGGTTTAAATCACCCACCAGGAGGTTCACAACCTCCGATGTCCTCAGACCGGCGGTATATGCAAGAAGTATCATCAACTTGTGTTTCAGGTCTCTGGTTGCACTTGCGATTCTGCTTATTTCATTACCTGAAAGGATGACCGGGGGTGTTCTTCTTATTGTCGGTCTTTCAAGATCCCTGATGAGAACAGGGCGGTGAATCACTTCGGTGTACAGGAAATGCAGCGCATTGATAGCTTGATCAATGGTTGATCTGGAGCGCCCGGATTTATTCAGATTCGCGATGTATATTTTTATTTCCTTTACACTGAGTTCTGAGGGAAGCTTAGGTGAAACCGTTTCAAGAAAAGCTTTGAGCTGACAGAGGTAAGCCCTGATTGTATGAGGACTGTAATGAGTTGAATGAAGAATCCGCTCGACATCTTTGTAGATGTTATCTAATATATCAAGAATACCGGGTTTCAAAACTCAAAGCCTCCAGTCGGTGAACAGAAATGATGGAGAACGCATTATTTTCCTTGCACTATTTTGTCAGACATCACGATAGTGCTCATCCCATATCGGGTCAAGCAGAGATGATATTTCAAGATCGTATTCTTTCATTGACTGAATATAGTCATTATCCCAGAGTGATTCAGCGGCGGAGGTTCCGGCGGGCGTAGCAAATGTCTTGAGGATCAGGTCGCGCGCCTTTTCGTGATGATCGCGGATGAAGCAGGGACGTATCTCGTTGCCGCGTTCATGAGGGGTCTTCATATAGTTATAGGAGAGCTGCCATTCCCGTACACCGGTGAACAGATCCGAGAAGATAGCGTCACTGAGAGGTCTCTCTGCTGATATGAGATCATGTATGTTGTCCTTCCAGTACGGCACAAATACACATGGGTAAATGTTGCCGTTCCAGTCAATATAGAGATATCCTCCCTCTCGACCGCCGGCGATACATCCTGAAGAGAACGGTCCGCCGTTCCAGAAATCGGCCAGGAACAGATGTCTATCATAAATAAGTTCCTGTTCACGAATCCACATCCTGCGCCTTACCTCAGGAGATACCTGTTTTTCGGTATCGATTCCCCTGCCGATCGGCATGTACTGAAACAACCATTGATACAGTGCGCCCTGTTCATCGAAGAAGAACTTGATCATCTCATCCGATATCAGTAGTTCCGCGTTTTCAGGCATTGCTGTTGTGGATATACCGAAGGGCACACCATTATTTCGAAGGTTCTCAAAGGCTTTTAGAATTTTCTTGAATGTGCCTTCTCCGCGGCGATAATCGGTTTCTTTCTCAAAACCCTCGACTGAAATGGCCAGTGTAATATTGCCGGCTTCTGCAAGTCGTTCAGCCGTTCTGTTGTCAATTAGTGTTCCGTTTGTGTATACGAGGAAGTACTGATCGGGGTTCCGGGATGCGATCTCAATGAGATCTACTTCCTTGTCTTCCTTGTCACGCCAGAGAAAAGGTTCACCTCCCGACACAACTGTGAACCAGCTTCCCCAGCGCTCCCTTTTCTGGTCGATAACCCATTGGAAAGTTTCAGCGGAAAGCGAGGGAAGATCACATGGGGCGCTTGAGGCGTAGCAGCCTCTGCATTTCAGATTGCATCCGCCGAACGGTGATATAGTGAGGAACCCTGGCGGGCAAATACCATGTTCTTCTTTGAATGAAACAACTTCAGGTCTGGTGCTATAAGGTGTAGTAAGGTTAGAAAGCAAAACATCCATCAATCGTTTCCTCACATTAGGAGAACCCTGTTCATACGCCTTGAATGCGGATCTGACAAGATTTGATGCGATACATATCTTGTCTTTCCGCTCACGCAATGGACCATATTTAATAGAGTCAGCGCTCTTCACAAAGAGCGTCTGAGCTACCTTTTCAGCAAGTGGGACAGTAAGTTTCCATGCACCGGTCTTTGATGAAAGGTTAATGGCCTGTTCCGTTGCGAACATTGATAGTGTTTCAACTATTCCTTTTTGCATTTTTCCACCTTTTCCCGTTTCATACCATATTCGTAGAGTAAGAAGTTCTGATAATATGGATATTATATCATATTCATGCAAGATGTCAAGAGGTTAAAACTATAGAATCTAAAACATCATATATATTTACGAATTATTCTAATAAACTACGGGGACATGGAGAAATATCTTGATTGCATTAAACCTGTAATGAGAGTCAGAGTACTGTGTGCCTGATATTTACAAGTGTTCCCGTTTATGGTGTAGAGTTCTGAATCGAGCTGTGTAAAGTTTTCGTATCGCTCTCCATGTGTACCCTCAAAGGTCCGGTCTTTCCATTGGTCCGTATCTTTCCCTCAAGACCGTGTAATCCAAAGTTCTGCAAGACATATCGGAACCCGATCATCTTCGCCCAAGAACTTGCCATTAAACAAATCAGTTTGTATTTAATCATAAACAAAAGAGGAGGTTTACAAAAATGGGTACACTTGTTTTTCTTATTCTGAGGCTGGTGTTCGGATACAACAATGTTGGTGATGGTCAGGTTCTGGCTTTACTTATCTCACTTGATACAATCGCTATCATTCTGTTTCTCAAGCTGAAAACCAAAAGCTGATAATCAATTACTCAGTTTGATTCCAGATTACTCTCCTTAGCAGCGTCCACCTCTTCGCAGGCTTAACCCGAAAATTTCACTTGCTCATATGTCAAGCTGATCAAATCGCTATTATCGTTCTCCGGAATAGAAATCTCCTGAATTTGTACAACGATTGAAGGAGGTTTCAAATGCGCAATCAAGGAAATGTATCAGAAGCGGGTGCGATGGATTACGGTACTGTTGCGGGTATATTTCTGTTAATTTTGATATTCGAGGTAATACCGGGAACACAGATAGGAAGACTCGCTGCTAAAACGGTCGATGCTGAAATGCAGGGATTTGATCCCGGGGAACTTTACGAAATTCCACCGGAACTAAAGGAAGACGACCCGGTTGATGTTGAGAATATAATCCGGAATGAAATACCTGATGTTGTTCCTGCTGATCTGGTGATAAGCCTTTCAGACGATACAACCGGTCTTGATCATGCAGTTACTGTTTCGATGAACAACCTGACACATAATGTAAATCCTGGAGCAGATAATATTCCGGATCCTGGGACATTTATTCCTCATAGTGTTCTTCCTGTCTGTACATTCAGACCTGTTCCTGACTATCCGGATATGGCAAGACAGGCAGGAGTTGAAGGAAGAGTCATACTCCAGATTTTTATATCGACCGAAGGTATACCCGTTCAGGTGGTAATCACGCAGAGTTCGGGGCTGGGAAGTATGGACGAAGCCGCTGAGGAAGCAGCATGGAAAAGCAGCTGGTCCCCCGCGAGAAGAGCTGATAATGTACCGGTTGGTGTATGGACCTCTGTTATTTACAATTTCGTACTTGAATAATCAATGTATGTGAATTCATGCAGATTATTCTGATTCTATCAAATCACAATCAAGAAACTCCTCAGAACTCACTGAGAACTGTGTCAGGAATAATATGTATACTTCTGGGGGACAGAACATCAAACCGGGGAGGTTTTCATGATTGGGATCATAATTGCTGGAGCTGTCTTTCTATCAGACTGTGTGACTGAAAGCGTATTGTCGATCAACGCATGGGACATTCCGACCGATGGGCTCGCTGACACTGTTCTTGCAGGTGAACCTCAGGGAGCCTTCGACAGTGTAACAGTACTCCCGCTCGATAACACAATCACAGGAATTCCTCTCTGGGCAGTACACAGCTCAGGGATGGTGAACTGGGACACAAACCCTATGACAGATCACTTTCTGGCCATCTTCACATGGGAAGATTTCTCCTGGATCGAGCTGGACAGAATTACAATGGTTGATGAATCCATTGACTACATGTTCAATGACGGAGTCAGGCAGGAATTCATTACTGACAATTTTATCTGGCTGTCTGTGGAAGGCGGAATTGGCGCCCACAGTGCTGCATATGAACTTCTTACATTTGACGGTGAACATCTGGAAATCAGATTCTCATCCAGTCATTGCAGACCCGGATTCGCATGGCTCGAGAATCTTCCTGTCGACAGCATTCCTGATCTCCTTCTTGACTACTCCGATCCGTACGTATTTTTCTATGCCTCCGGTGTAATTAAGCCCGATATAAGAATTCAAAGGTGGGATGGGAGTGACATGCAGATGGTTGCCGTGAACCTCCGGAAGCTTCCACCAGCTACGGAATATTCTCTCAGGGAACCTGTCAACAGAGCAGTCGAGCTTGCGAAGGCCGGGCTTTGGCTGCAGGCCTTTACGGCTATTGCAGAAGTGCTCCCATTACCGGATACTGCGAGCGATCCGGAGAGGTGGATTATCGGATGGAACGAGGCTCTGATATCACAGAATCTTGAAACCGGAGAGAGTTCTGCTGATTACGGGTATCCGCTGCTTGGTTATGTATTCTACGGCAATTACCAGGCTTCGATTGACATCATGAAGCAGTACGCTCCGGAAGAGATATTCTGTGCTGAACCACCTCTGATCCAGGGAACTGTTGCTCAGGGATGGGAAACCGAATTGTCAGGTTATCTGATTTCATGTACCGAATCCGCTCTGGAAGTTGAACCGGAATGCGCAGCAGCATACTATCTGCATGGATGGGCTCTCTATCTGTCAGGAGAATCTGTTTCCAGCATCATTGACGATGTGAAAAGGGCGATTCTCTTTGATCCATCTGAACCGCTATATGCGTTATCCCTGGAGTACCTCACCGAGTAACCGAAAAAAGCAAGTGCAGATACTCAACCTCAGTATGTCAACCACCCTCCGCTTAAGCAGAGGGCTTGTAAGTGTCCTCAAGCGGTGCCGC
>CBDVBK010000022.1:0-46147 GCA_965372215.1 uncultured bacterium
TAGTTATTAATTAAAGATATATGAAGGTAACCCGGAGCAAGATCTTTCTGATCGTTATCCGGATGCTCCTGTCCGGGAATAATTCCGCCGAAGGTTCCTTCGACAGTTTCACGAATAACGATTGTTTCTCTCAGGGTGCTATTGTGGAAGGGATATCTCTTGATAACCTTGAGGGAAACGAGAACGTAGTCATTACTCCACCTTTCATGGGAGTGACCAGTGTTACAGTGGCCCCAATTTATTCGAAGACAATGCCGAGTACTCATTCTCCGTTCCGGTAAACGTGTTCGGAATTGATATTGTAATGCCGGTAGAGAGCGGAATTGTAAATATCGAAGTGTTCGGAATCGGAGGTTCTCTCGGTACTTCCTCCTCTATCGGTTCACTTGCCGGTGTATTCTGGGGAGTTTACTCCGATTATGATATCACCCGGATAGAGTTCATAGAGCCCATAGTTAACGGCGAACTTTTCGCAAATGCTCAGTTCGGAGCATTTTCACCGCTTGATAACTCAACATGGGGTTCTATCAAGAATTCATTCTAGCCCGTGCTTTGCCGTGTATCGATAGTGCCACCCACCAATAAAAGCGACAGGATATAATCAATCCGGGAAGCGTACTTCGGGGATAGACCTGTCGACCATAAGAAGAGGTTCCGGGTTGAAGTACTCCGGGTCTGTAACTGTACTTGACAATCTCCTCTGATCTTCACACATAAACAGTGGAGGTGCAAATCCTGCCTGTGTCATGCTCTCTAAAACGATCATGATGAAATGAGTTATGGTGACCACTGCCGGCAAGGGGGATGGTTTTCATGTCAAAATCAATCACGGATATCGAAGCCATTCCCGGTCTGAATCCCGAGGAGACAGAAATCATTAAGCGCGTTACGGAGTTTTACCCTTTTCGCGCAACATCACACTATCTCTCACTTGTGGACTGGGAGGATCCTCATGATCCCCTGAGAAGAGTCGTGGTGCCTGACCCGGGAGAGCTGGAGTCAGGAGGTTGCCTTGATCCAAGCAGGGAGAAAAGCTTCTATGTTCTTCCCGGTATGCAGCACAAGTATCCTGACACTGCTCTGCTTCTTGTAGGCCGCCAGTGCGCTGGATATTGTCGTTACTGCTTCCGGAAAAGGCTGTTCCTTCGAAGAGGCATCAATGAATATCCCCCGGATATCAACAGTTGCATCGATTACATCCGCGATCATCCCGAAGTACGAAATATATTGCTCACGGGGGGCGACCCCCTCACTCTTTCCGGTGAGCGGCTGATGGAAATCATTCGAAAGATAGCAGAGCTGCCCCGGATCAAGGTTGTCAGGATCGGCACAAGGATGCTGTCCTGGGATCCCGGCAGGGTGATTGCAGATCGTTTGCTACTTCAGGGATTGAGTGAGCTGAGGGATGTGCAGATATATATCATGACCCACTTCACTCATTCAAGGGAACTGTGTGTGGAAGCTCTGGAGGCAGTCAGACTGCTCAGACGCAGTGGAGTGGCTATATGCAACCAGACACCGATAATCAGAGGAGTGAATGATAATGCGGGCACGCTGGAGAACCTCTTCAATGCTCTTGTTTCGGCGGGAATAGCACCCTACTACATGTTCCAGGTCAGACCAACAGTGGGAAACAGCATATACGCAGTTCCTCCTTTGGAGGCATATATGATAATCAGAGAGGCCCAGAGTCATTGCTCAGGACTTGCGGCCAGAGTTCGTTATGTCATTTCTCATTACACAGGAAAACTCCATGTATGCGGGTTGACTGATGAATATCTCGTAATGATCTACCACAGGGCGGCCTTCCCGAAAGACCAGGGCAGAACGATTCTGGTGAAAAGGAGTATTGCGAATAACTCCAGCGAATTCTTCAGGATCGGTTCGAATTTTCTGAGATGAGATTCTGCTCCATTTAGCGCATCAGGTTCGCAGCCTGTCTGTTACGGCTCGGGAAGAGGTCTGGATTAGTGCCGCCCACCAATAAAAGCGACAGAATATCTGCCGGTTTTTGGCGTATAACTTCATGGGTGGACGTTGCTAACCTGTCATAGAATACTTACTTTAATAATTTGCGGGTTACACAGATGCATCTGTAACCTGAAACCGTGGGTCTGAGAAAGGGAGGGTTTAATGAAGATCCTAGTTATTGTGCTGCTTGTTGCGGTTTTCACAGGATCAGTTATCGGTGGAAACATCGATTACCTTACAAACAGGAGCGTGAACTACTTCAGGAACTTCGCCAGAAACGTGGCAATAGAAGGCGCAGATCTTGTAAGTTACAATCCCGCTGGTCTGGTCTTCCTGGAGGAAGGTTTCCACATAAGCTTCGGTAACGAGTTCTTACTGAAGGACTACACTATAGATGCTGTTCCATTCTGGGATACAACAACCGTGGAAACATACCAGTCAACAGAACCAACACTGTTCTATCCTGATTTCTATGCTGTTTTCAGAACGGGAGACTGGGCGGTATTCGGAGCCTTCACAGTTCCAGCAGGAGGAGGGGCTCTGGATTACAAGGACGGTATCTATGCCATGTCGCTGATAGAAACAGGTCTTGAGCAGAGGTTGCATCCAGGAACAACATGTTTCGCGATAATGGACAGTGGATATATCAAAGCATCTTCACGATACCTGGCTGGAACAGCAGGAGCATCCTATGAGGTGAATGATGCCATATCCCTTTCGCTTGCAGGAAGATATACGACTGCGAAGAAGACATACGATGGATACGGTGATTTCACAGTTACCTGGATAGATACCACGGCACACCAGTCGCAGGTAAGCCGTACTCTTGATGTTGAGAAAACCGCAAGCGGTTTCAGCGGGATAATCAGCGTTAATGCTGTGCCTGTTGAAAATCTTAATATTGCTCTCAAGTACGAAACCAGTACGAATCTCGAATTCGAAACAAGTGTTAACGAGAACAGCTGGGCCGCATTTGGTCTTCCGGATTCCTCATTCACGGAAGGCTACAAGCAGAGAAGAGATCTTCCTGCAATAATCTCCGGCGGCATTTCGTACCGTTTCTCACCTGAATTCCTGCTGAGCACCACCTTCAACTACTATATGGTTGAAGATGCGGATGAAGGAAAGAATGACGGACTTGATGACGAATACAAGAACGGTCTTGATCTCGGAATAGGAATCGATTATCTGTTCACTCCAAAGCTTCTTGGCGGGCTGGCTTATCTCCGTTCCGATCTCGGCGGCAGCGAAGATACTTACAGTGATTTAGAGTACAACCTTGATTGTCACTGCATAGGCGGAGGACTCCGCTATGCGGTAACAGAATGCATGGCTCTTACTCTTGCCGGCGGACACAATATTTACGATGAAGGAAACGGAACCGGCCCTTTTGAGGATTGTACTTATAACAAGAGCCTATGGTACTTCGGCCTGGGAGCTGAAATAAGCTTCAAATAGAGCAAAGGGGACATACAGCTTCTGCTGTGTGTCCCCAAAACCCCAGCCTCTCTTAATGTCACCGCTCAAAAAACTGTTACATTCTGTTACACTCCGCTCATAATCCGTTCGCAATCCCCCTGCAGAATAACCGTGAAGAAAGGAGGAGCTGAAATGACAAAGCTTCTAGGAATTACAGTAGCGATCGTTGTTCTTGTCGGTGGATGTGTACAGGATGCTACCGAGCTGAGTGATTCGGATCACATTTACAATCTTCTCACCAGTAACGGTACTGTCGAGATGAGACCTCTTGACAGCCAGGGAGAGGATGGGGAAGGCAAATGCGGTACTCATCCTGAATTCTGGTACAGGGAACTCTCGAATGAAGAGGTATCGTTTGAAGTGATTCTGGAGAATGATCCGTCAACAGGAATATGTACTGTAACGGTAGTTCGGAATCTTTACGCGGATTTCTATATCGATGTCGTTCATGACGGGGAATTCAACCCGGGCATCAAGCCTATCAGTGATATCAGAACAAGAAGAGCTGTCGTTGAGCGGGATGATGATGTCAGCATACACGGAGGATGGGTTCTCACTCACATCACGCCAGCGGAATATTCCCTTAACTCGGATATTCCACAGGAAGTATTCATCCAGTCAATGAAGATCTACAAAGGGGATGATCTTACCTGGGAATGCGATTCCCCGGATACTTTCTACGATGTTGAAACAGGTCTTCCGGTAATAGAATCAGGTGAGCTGATTCGCCTTGAAGTTGAGGTTCTTCATACCAATCCTCAATATGATCCCGAATTCTATCTGTACGCTCATGGCCCATGCCCTACATGGCCGCGCCATTTCATGAATGATGAGGGATTATGGGGAGACAGAATCGCGGGAGATGGTATATATAGTTACGAATGGTACGCAGAAGCGTCTTCAGACCACTGGTTCATAGCGGCTGATATTATTGATGCCGACACCATGATTGATCAGGAAGAAGACGATTACGATTCCGGCGCATGGGGAATAATTGCGCTGAAGGGATAGGATCTAAAATGAAACAGAAGATGAAATTAGTCGGAGTAATAGCGATAACAGCCAGCCTGCTTGCCGGAACGGCAATGGCTCAGAGGTTTGGCGATCACTCGCCTTCGGGCGCCGGTCATCCCGGTGGAACCATGATGCATGATTCCAGGGGACCCGGTGGATCCGGCGGACCTGGCGGACCCGGGTTTGAGAATTTTGAAAGATTCAGGATGATGTTCAGAGGACTGGATCTTACATCCGATCAAACCGAACAGGTCGAGGGGATAATAGCAGATACGAGAGAAGAGATAGAAACTATCATGGATGCTGCAGAAACATCAGAGATACGCAGTACATTCATAGAAGTATTCACCTCTCCGACACTGACTGTACGAGACCTGGAAATAACTCTCGGGGCAGCGGATGAAGCCAGAGATGAAGTCAGAGATGTGATGTACGAAGCCATTGTCGATCTGCACAATGTTCTTACTGTTGAACAGCTTGATAAGCTGGCAGAGATGGCGTCCGAGCATGAAATGCGACGCGGTTCCATAAGATAATACTGCCCGAACACACCACACACTCCCTCCCACCGAAGGGGAAGGCACAAAAGCCTTCCCCTTCTCTGTTCTTCTCATGGAGTTGCTAAAAACCGTTCAGTCCGTAATACTGCTCATACCGGAATGAAAGGATTACACTGATGCATGAAGGTCTTGATGCTGCAAGGAGTGAAGCTGCTGCCAGAGCGAAGAGTTCCGGTGAATCTTTCTGTATTGTATCCGGAAAGAAGAACGAGCGTACGGTCTACAGAGTCTACCCCCTGAAAGGCTTTGGCCTGCCGCATGGCGGAACACTGGAAGAAGTTGTAAAACCTGCAGTAGAAAGAATGGAAATAGAACCTCAGGAGAAAACCAGTTCTAACGGGTTCTGAATACGGAGGAGAGAAGTGAATTCATTCCCGACTGATATCGAAATAGCGCGAAAAGTCCCCCCGCGTCCTATTGTTGAAATTGCGGAAAAGCTGGGGCTTTCAGAGGAAGACCTTGATCTCTACGGTCAGGATAAGGCGAAAGTTCACCTTGATACTCTGAAGAAGAAGCGAAAAGGATTCGGGAAACTGGTTCTGGTATCCGCCATAACGCCCACTCCCGCTGGAGAGGGCAAGACCACTATGACGATAGGGCTTACGCAGGGGCTGGCCAGGCTGGGAGAATCGGTCAGCTGCGCCATACGTGAACCCTCTCTCGGTCCTATATTCGGAATAAAGGGCGGTGCCGCTGGAGGAGGTCATTCGCAGATCATACCGATGGAAGACATCAACCTTCATTTCACCGGGGATCTCCACGCAATTACATCAGCCAACAATCTCCTTGCCGCAACGATAGACAACTACCTTCACAAGGGAAATCCATCCCGACTGGACCCCAGAACCATCAGCTTCAAACGGGTAATCGACATGAACGACAGATCTCTCAGGGATGTGATCATCGGGCTTGGGGGCAGAACCCAGGGTGTTCCGAGGGAATCCGGATTCGATATAACCGCTGCCAGCGAGATAATGGCTATCCTGTCTCTATCGGAGGATCTGGAAGATCTTAAAAGAAAAGTAGACAGAATCTTCATAGGTCTCACGTATGACATGCAGGAGATTACAGCAAAAGAAATGAATATTTCGGGCGCAATAGCAATGCTCCTGAAAGATGCCATAAAACCGAACCTTGTTCAGACTTTGGAAGGCAATCCGGCGTTTGTGCATTGTGGCCCTTTCGCCAATATCGCACATGGCTGCAATTCAATACTCGCGACGCAGATGTCCGTTGCTTTCTCCGACTGGGCAATAACCGAGGCCGGGTTCGGCTTTGATCTGGGAGCGGAGAAATTTTTCGACATAACATGTCCATACGGTAAACTCTGCCCGAACCTTGTTGTGCTGGTCGTAACGTGCCGCGCCCTGAAAATGCACGGGGGTGTGAAGAAGAAGGATCTGAAAATTCCGAATCCTGAAGCGGTTGCGGCCGGGCTTCCCAACCTGGAGAAGCATCTTGAGAATATAGACAAGTTCGGTCTTCCCAGTGTGGTATGTGTTAACAGATTCCAGGGCGATACCGATGAAGAACTGCAGGTGATTCTGGATCGCTGTTCTGAAATGGGTGAATCCGCCGCGGTTGGAGACGGATTCCTCGACGGTGGCATCGGGATGGAGGAAGTAGCTTCTCTCGTGATTGAGAATGCAAGGGACTGCAGTAAAACCTTCAAACCGCTCTACGACTGGAATCTGGGCGTTAAGGAGAAAATTGAAATAGTGGCGAAGGAAATATACGGGGCTGAACACATAGATTACACTAAACTCGCCAGAAAAGATCTCCGAACCATTAAAAAGATGGGTTACGACAAACTTCCCGTATGCATCGCCAAAACTCAGAAGTCGCTCTCGGATAATCCGAGACTGCTTGGCAGACCGAAGGACTTCATTGTAACGGTGCGGGAAATAGAGATATCAGCCGGAGCGGGTTACCTTGTCCCCATAACAGGAGATATTATGCGCATGCCCGGATTGCCTGACGAACCCGCTGCCACTCGAATGGATATCGATGCTGACGGTAAAATAACGGGGCTCTTTTAATCTTCATGAAAAAACCGCTCTCCTCCATGTATACAGGACAATCCAGGAGAGGAATCATCGGTTTGTTCGCATTCGGGGAGAAGTTTACAGGGAAAATGAAAGGAAATTTCCGAAGAACTGCTTTTCAGTAATCAATTCAAGGTACAGTATGATGTATCAGCAGTTCCTGGAATTGAAGTTGTCGAGTCAAATCCATCATAACAAAAAAAGCGGGGCGGAATTAACCGCCCCGCCTGTTTCAAACAGGATATTCCTATCTGACTATGATCATTCTAGTAGCGGCTGCACCGGAAGTACCGGTCAATACGACTGTGTAACACCCGGACGGCAGCTGATTGCCGGAATTGTCTCTTCCGTCAAACGCTACAGAACCTGATCCTGCGTTCAGCGTTCCGCTGAGCACGGTTGCCACGGATCTTCCGCTAAGGTCATACACCGTTATCTCAGCGCTACCGGCATAGGGCATGTCGAACGCTATGGAGCAATTTCCAACCGATGGGTTGGGAGTGGGAGCGGAAAGAGAAGGAAGAAGAAGATTTATTTCCGGCCCGTCTTCAATACCGTAGTATCCCGGTGAGAAAAGCAATGCGGGATCACCGAGAAGGTTATGCTCCTGAAGAACCCATTCTTCAAAGCTGATGTGGGGTCCGGCTCTCATCTGATCTTTGGCGAGCGAATGCATGACTCCTATTTCCTGCTGTCCGTATGTGAACAGCTGGTCTGAAATGTAAACTTCCAGAACCTCAGAAACTCCCATATTCGGAGGAGATCCCCATCCGTTGTCAGAGTTGAACATGACTGCTATGGCGCCACCAGTAGACAGGTACATCAGTTTCTCAGCAATGCAACCGACGCTGATCTTGCCGGCGAGGCATGTTATGGAGGAAAACACGGTCAGCATGTCAATGTTTGTAAGGTCGGTATAGTTGTAATTGGTTATCATGTTGTCGGGGTTGTAGTACCAGTAGACTCCATTTGTCCAACCATGACCTGTAGGCTCGCAGAAACAAGCTCCGGCATTAAGAAGATCGATCTGGTTCGTTGGATGTCCGGAACCGGTCTCGTAGAGCTTATGAACAGTCCAGTCAAGGGGGATTCTCTTGGCGATAGTATCACATACGATTTGTCCGCCGTACGGAGGCCAGAGCAGCGCACCGATGAGAAGAGCAGTTTTATCCCAGTTTCCGGCTGTAGGTGTTTGTTCGTAGGCCAGAATTCTGTTTATCATTTCCTCTACTCTGTAATCGACGTCGGAGCTGAATCTTCCAACGTAAATGTCGGAGTAGTAATCAATACCGTCGCCGTATTCACCGTATTGATGGTCTCCGTCGGCGTCCCATGTGCCATCGAGATCGGAGTAGTATAGATCGGATACGGAGTCAAGATGTTGTCCCGAAAGAGTAAGGTTAGAGATCCTTGTAGTAGGTCCGTAGTCGCCAACGATAAGCACATAGATAAGACCGTGGTTCTCGAACCTGTCGATCAGGTAGTTTCTGATCTGTTCCTGGGTGTCATATCCGGTGTAGTTGGCATAGATCCAGTCAAGGGAGGCATAATCGGCGCAACCTGTTGTGTTGTCTCTGTGAGCAACGAGAGGTTCAAGCATTGTTGCGTACATTGGATCAGCTAATACAAGCCAGCTGGCGCCATCTGTTCCGGGGCTCAGGGAAGGAGCCCACTGGCCAAGCATCTCGGGGTTGGAAATGATGTTCTTCAGGCCATTTCCAGCAAGGGTTATCTGCTGATCTGTAAGCGAGAGCATTCTGACGGAAGCGTCTTCAGTGTAAGTAACCGTTATGGATGCTGATGTAATGACACTGAGTTCTCCGCTGAGAGGTTTGTACTGGAAGGGTACAAAAGTGAAGCTTCCCACCCGGAAACCTGTTTTGTTTCCGCTATGCATGAAGAGTGTCTGTTCCGAGGGAAATACATTGTCTGAATTGTAAACAACCGGATTGAAAACTCTGGGAGACAGAGGCTCGTTCAGCCGACATGTTCTTATCGGATCTATATTCCAGTTTCCTTCAATTGTTTGAATCTCATGTATTTCGACTGCTATATCAACAAGATCAGTACCCTGTGGAATAAGGAAGGAGTACGCAACACCGGGAAGGTTCGGATTTCCGTCGTCAAATGTGGTAAGACCGTTCTCAATCAGCGGGAAATCAAAACCCTCGAATGTCGCCATTTCAACGTCATCCAGGGAGATATCGTAGCTGAAAGAGATTTCTCCTGCCGTCGCGAAAAGACTGACGGCAAGAATAACAGGCAGCACAACTCTCATACTATTCTCCTTTTATTATGGTATTTGGAATTTTAGAAAAATTCTCTGATAGATCATATTCCTATCAAAACTATAATGTATTGTGACCCCCTTGAAAAGAGTAACGGAAATTGCCATCTTAATAATCTTCTTCCAGGCGTTTGCTCAAGACCGTATATGTATTGTCAAGCTGGTTCCAGATCAGTTACGCTTGAGAAGCCTCATCTCACTGTCAACAAGTTCAATGACCATTTCCTCAAAGCTTATCTCCGCTTCCCAGCCAAGAATTCTCTTTGCCTTGGAAGCGTCACCCATAAGAATATCCACCTCGGTTGGCCGGAAATATCTTTCGTCAACCTTAACAAATTTCTCCCAGTCAAGTTCCAGGCTTCCGAAAGCTGTATCAAGCAGGTCTCTGATGGAATGGGTTTTTCCGGTAGCTATCACAAAGTCATCTCCTCCGGGCTGCTGCAGCATAAGATACATCGCCCGGACGTAATCCTTCGCATGTCCCCAGTCCCTTTTTGCGTCCAGGTTTCCCAGCGCAAGCCTGTCCTGAAGACCCATCTTAATCCGTGCGGCCGCTGTTGCTACCTTTCGCGTCACGAAGTTTCTCCCCCTTCTTGGCGATTCATGGTTGAAGAGAATTCCACTTGACGCATGCAGTCCGTAACCCTGCCTGTAGTTTACGACCATCCAGTGAGCGTAGAGTTTAGCGGCAGCGTAGGGGCTTCTGGGATGGAAAGGCGTTTCTTCGTTCTGGGGCGGAGGCGAAGAGCCGAACATCTCGCTGGTGGAGGCTTGATAGAATTTGCATTCACCAACAAGACCGGCTTCTCTTATCGCGTCAAGAATCCTCGTTACACCTATTCCGTCAACATCACCTGTGTACTCAGGCATATCAAATGATATGCGAACATGACTCTGCGCGGCGAGGTTATAGATCTCATCGGGTTCGATCTTTTCCAGTATTCGGTTAATGGCGCTGGAGTCAGTCATATCCCCGTAATGCAGGAACAGTACATTCCTGTATACATCAGGGTTCTGGATGAGATGTTCTATCCGTTCGCGGTTGAAACTGCTCGACCGCCTCACTATCCCATGTACTTCATATCCTTTATCAATAAGCAACTCTGCAAGGTAAGAGCCGTCCTGACCCGTAATCCCGGTTATCAATGCTTTTTTCATATATCCTCCGAACATGTTAACCACAAGGGAATAATCTTCAGTATAACCATACTATCTGAATAGAGTTTTGAAAATGGGGACATGCACGCTCTGGTGCGTGTCCCCTCAGCATATTTGACATTTCTCCCCTGATGTAATACCTATGAATATTATTATGGAATATTTACATGTAATGAATGGGGGTATGCAATTGAGAAATTTCACATTACAATGGATGATAATCACTGTAATCCCGCTGCTTTGCGTCAGCGCGGTGCATGGACAGTACGCGGAAGGAGCGTTCAGTTTCAGCGGAAGTGTCAACCGCTTCGAGGGTTTCACACAGGAAATCACACCTGATCTTGAATTTCAGCTTGATTACGAGTCGGACGTGGAGGGTTGGATTATCAGGATAGTTCACCCCGATCAGCCGAATCACGATTACACTAAAGTTGTAACGCCCCCCTACAGAGGCACAAACGCTCTGTACATATACGAGTGGCAATTCCAGAGCGAGGATGGGACCTGGCCGAACGATGGTTCTGTAAACGCTCCCGGAGCAGAGAGAGAATTCTGGTTCGTGACAGACGCGGAAAGCTTCGAAACAGGCTTCGAAGCTCTCTCGGCAATGCTCTGGCCTGAAAGCGATGATGCGTATGATAACGCTGTTGAAATCCATAATGGAATCAGTCGTGAATCAGGAATACTGCATATCACCGAGATTGAACTCGGAAGTGATGAAAATGGTGACAATGTATGGATTGAGCATATGGAATTCGACATTGATTTGTTTTTGCCGCAGGAATAGCGTAGACGCTAACTGACGATATCATGGCATCACTTGAACTTTTCAAAGAGATTTTCAGGGGTGTCGTACTTGAAATCGAGGATCTTTACCTTCTTGAACCGTTCCAGATAGCTTACCTGCCTGGATGGATACCCGAGGGGGAATTCGCGGCTGTGCTTGAAAACCGTCCGGAGATCGCGACCTTCCTGTTGAAAAAGTGTCCGGAGATCAAACCTTTTCTTGACAGGATTGTAAAAGAATACGTCGCGATATCGAATAAACCCGATTTCTCCATTTCCGTTGACAAGGTTGTATGGACAATCGCGGATATGCTTGTCTACAGCAAATGTCCTGAAGTTTACGATTCTCTCGAATTCCATGACTGGGATTTTTCCGAAGTAACTTCAATTACTTCCCTGGAAAACAGGATTGTTATCGACGCAGGTTCCGGTACGGGCAGGGTTGCCCTTGAGGCAGCGGAACAGGCAAAAGCCGTATACGCGGTGGAACCGGTTCCGAGACTCAGGCAGTTCATCGGGCAGAAGGCTGCATCATCCGGGATATCAAATATTCACGTTGTGGACGGTTTTCTGGATAAACTCCCCTTCCCTGATTCCTTCGCGGATGTTCTGATAACATCGCATGCTCTGGGATGGAGGCTCGAGGATGAGCTGAAGGAATTCGAAAGAGTCGTGAAAACAGGTGGATCCATCATTCACTGCCCCGGATCAGCGGTTAAAGATACCAGCGGAAGTATTCACGATGTAATGATATCCCGCGAATGGGGTTACAGAGATTCCATCTATGATGAGGCGAACGGCAAAAAAAGGAAATACTGGAAACGGCGCTCTGGTGCGTGTCCCTGATTAAAGCTATAATTCTTGAATGGTTATGAGAAGAAGTATCAACTGGAGTGTATTCGCGATCTTCGGTGTTATCATCGTTGGTTTCATAATAGCCGGATCCCTGGTTTCACCAAAGGCGCAAACCGATGACGGTCATCCGCTGAACATCTTCTTCTGGGGAATGGCGGGAATGTTCCTGCTTACAAATGGAGGTATCCTTCTCTGGGTTATTCTTTCCAATAGAAAAAGGGAAAGAATCGAGGAGACCTGGCTTGACGCTGAAGCAACCATACTCGAACTCAGCGAGACCGGAACCTACATTAATAACCAGCCGAAAATCGCCTTCAGACTGCATGTCAATTCACCATTTCATCCCCCGTGCGACATTACTCACAAACAGGTCATACCGCTTACGGCCCTCGCTCAATATCAGCAGGGGACGACTATAAGAATCAAGGTAAATCCGGAGAATCCTGAAGACATAATGCTTCTCTGATTGAGGACATGCAGGCTCTGCTGCGTGGCCCATGAAAACCTGTTGTTATCTTCACTTGATTTGAAGCGAAAAAAGCACAGCAATTTTACAGGAGGCGTAATGTCAGAACAACATGTCTGTCCAGTCTGGGTGGGGTATCTTCTATCAAGCCCTTTGAGGAAGCTGTTTGAGAACCCGTTCAAGATACTCTCGCCGTATATTAAAGAAGAGATGACCGTTATTGATGTAGGCTGCGCTATGGGCTTTTTCAGCCTTCCAATGGCTGAGATGGTTGGTCCGAACGGCAAAGTCATCTGTATTGATTTGCAGGAGAAGATGATCTCAAATCTTTACAGGAAGGCCAGAAAGAAGAATCTGAACGATAGAATCGAAGTAAGGGTGTGCAAGCGGGATTCTCTCAATATTGATAACCTCGATGGTATGGCTGACTTCGTTCTGGCTTCGGCGGTTGTTCACGAAGTACCTGACAGCAGCTCTTTTTTCAAGCAGCTGTTCAGTACGCTGAAAGAAGGCGGTGAACTCCTTGTAATCGAACCTTCATCTCATGTATCGAAGAAAGACTTTGCGGACAATGTTGAAAAAGCGGAAAAATCCGGCTTTGCTCTTATCAGGGAATTTAATCTGAACAAAAGAATAGGGGCTCTTCTCAATAAGCCTGCTCAGCCGGCATCCCGCTGATTAAAGGAGCGTAGCTCCGGAAGAATATTATATCGATTATTCCGAGCAGGGTGAGAAATGCGTAAACTTCCTTCATGGTTTCTGTTCCGGTGCCAATGGGAGGCCTCGGCAGAAGAAAGATCAGTGCGGAAAGAGCAGCAGTAACGATAAGAACTATATGCGTGATTCCGGTTACCCGTTTCATCATGAACATCACCGCCAGCACTGAAGCGCCGATGAACATCAGAAATGCCGCGATTCCGGTTATGAGATTGGGAATGTAATTAACCGCAGTATACTCCTCTCCCGCGGATTCAGCTTCTGTAATTCTCTCATCCTGGGTTTTGACATGCCTTCCGTAATGAACAGTGTCAGCAAATCCGCTCAGCAGTGCTGTAACAACAGCAAAAAGGATGAAAGCGTAGTATGAGTGTCTTATCATTGACTGTATGACAAAGCGGAGAATTACCATTTTACATTTACCAGTCCAACCGGATACATATCTTTATTCACAGACGGTCATAAGCCTGGAAACAGTTTTGCCGCAGGCATCCAGCCGCACCGCATAAACTCCCGGAGGAAGAGCAGCACCAGTTTCATTTACTCCGTCCCATGAAACGGCGGTAATTCCGGAAGCAGAGGAAGTCTCTCTCGGGTACATCCCCGGGATTAAGACGAATAACCGTTTCAGCGAAACATGTTCCCGGCACTGGAAGTATCTGATCGGCTGTTACACCATTATGAACGTCCAGGTGTTCAAATCCATCAGTCGTAGTGCCATACTCGGAAGAACCGCATAGAAGAAAAAAACAGAACAGGATAGCGATATAGCTTATCATGAATGCACCCCGCATTTCAAAGAAAGATCATTCCTCCGGTGATTACCTGATTTCCGTACTATTCAATAAATTCATTGCCTATCTTACGGGCGCGAACGGGCTTATCGAGATTGATACTGAGTGACAGACCGATTTCAACAAGCAGATTCCAGCCGGCGCACAAATAAATATAGGAGTTCATCTCACCGGTATCCGGAACCTGAATTGTAGTAAAAGGTGTATCTCTATTGGCAATTGCCACTACTTCAAGCCCGACACCGTTAACAAGTACTTCCTGAAATTTCTCAATTTCCTCATCAACAGGATCTACGACAAAGACAATATCATCCTTATTCATGACCTCTTCAATACCGTGTACAGCGTAAGTGCCTTCCAGATAGTCAGATTTTTTCCGGGTGATTTCATTTGTCTTGAGAGTCAGCTCTTCAGCTATGCCATCATTATATCCCGCGAAATAGATCGTTCCCGCTTTTGCCGCTGTTTCAATAATGAAGGGATCAATTACCGTTGTAAGAGCTTTTTCAATGTTTTCCGCCAGTTCAGGCAAAGCAATCGTATTGCTCCTGCCGGCTATATGCTGGAGAATGGATTCGTAGAACAGAGCCTGTTCAACAACGCTTTTTGTAGCCGCTACAGCCTTTTCCTTACCGCATGTAAGGATAAACGTCTCTGTACAGATATCCTCAAGAAATGTCCCTCCAGCAGCCGTCAGGCCATAACAGGATCTGCTGCCAGCTTCGGTCAGCTTCTTCGCAAGTAAGAGCACTTCTTTGGTTCTTCCGGAGTTTGACGCGCAGAAGACAGCAGCGTCAGAGAGATCATATTGTTTCCCCTGACGGGAACCTTCAGTCGTGATACATACATCCAGCCCCATGGTCAGCGCCTTCCGAATGGTATTCTTCGCGGGGAAAATCCGGCTTGAACTTTCTCCTGTCAGAAAAAGCCTGCCTGCGGATTGAATATCTTTTGCGACATCTTCTGTCCGGGCTGAATTGAATTTCCGCACAACATCGACAGTTTCAAGCATTTCCCACACCAGCGCGTAATCTGAGTATTTCTTCTCCAATAAATTCACTGACGATTCCTTCCCTGTCTCAGTTCCTGTTTCCGGCATCAGATGCCAGTTTCCTGAAATCTTCTGTTTCTTCTCTGACCTGATGAACGAATTCGTTGTCTTCAATTGTTCCGATAGCGGCGTTCATCTCGGCTTCATTCCTGTATGTCGCCTGACGGAAGGGATTGTCAAAATCTTTCTTCCTAGATGTGTAAACCTGGTCTCTGATGAATTCCTGAATTTCAACAGCTCTGTTCAGCGCATTTATCCATTCTTCCTCCGTGGGTTTATCAGTTCCAAGCAATTCACAGAGGGTGGCAAAAGAATGCTTCTGCTTTTCAAATGGATAAGCCTCCTGGAGGGTATCATATCTGCGGTGGATTTCATCCCAGTCACTGAGTTTCCCTGATCTGATGTCCGATCTTATCAGAGCAACATCTTTCCCGGATATTATCTGTCCGCCAAGGTTTACCCATTCATGTATGCGGTCACAGGCAAGATCTTCGCACAGTGCTGAGTAATCAACATCCTGATTTGTGTTAAGATATTCAAGCAGATTATTTATCGCGTAATAGTGAAGCATATCCCCATATGCATGGTAAGCTTTGTACGCTTTTTTAATAACAACATCTCTGTTTGATTTCTCCATATTTTCGCCAAGTATCTCAAGAGCGTCAACTGTTGCGGAAGATCCGTAAAGAATCTCGCGACCGATAGCAGCAAGTTCTTCATCGGTTTTAGTGTCTGCCGGTTCGAGTTTACAGAGCAACCCTGCTCTGGCAGTCCATATTTCCAGCAGCCTGCGTGCATGGAACATTTCCTCAGCGGTATCCGGTGCCAGATAATCAAACTCAATATTCTGGATTTTTCTCTTACGGCCATCGCGCATATGGAACTTCGAGGAATTCCTTTCAAGGGCATACATGTTGTATAACCACCAGAATGCCGGCATAACTTCCAGCTGGTTCAGCATGGCATTGTTGCTGATCAGCGAGAATGGCAGCGGGATATCAAGTTCAGACGGATAATCAGCTTTGGACAGCAGCACATAAGAAGCGAAACGGCAGGAATGTTTGATACTCGTGCATAAGCCCGGCCAGAATCCGCGGCCTGCCTGTATTTCATTGTCGTTTGCTCGGCTGTTGTGATTGGAGCCTATCGTAGCGCCTGCGGCCATGTTACTCTGTCCCATTACAAGAGAGGCAATAAGAAAAGAATTATTGTGATGCTGTTCGTGTGCGGGGAAAATAAGATTGTTGAGTACTTCGCAGCAGGAAACAGTCGAATTGTCTCCCAGGAACGAGTGAATAAGTCTGGCGCCGTACTTCAGGTTTGAATTGTCGCCAAGAATGAACCGCACGGCCTTGCATCCATAGAAAACGTGGCACCCGAAGCCGATAATGCCGTTCACTAATTCAACGCCTTCTCCGATCATCGTTGGTTCTGATTCTGAAGAGTTGATGGTCAGATTCTTGAGTTTGTTAATACCTTTGATGTAGCAGTGCGAACCAATCAGGACATCCTTGAGAACCAGAGAGTTCCTGATTACGCACTGGTCTCCGACTGTTCCGTAGGAACCTCGACGAGAGTCAAAGCTGTTCTGTGTGATATCCTTCAGCTTATCCAGCAACACAGTATCGTCACGATACTTTGCCCAGAGATAGGCGTCAGCGGTTATAATGCCGTTGAAAGGGAGTATTCTGCGGCTGCCGGCCTCATTTATCAGGTTAAGCCATATGCGAATATCTTCCGGCTCGCCCTCCATGATAATTCCATTACCGAATTTCGAATGGCTGGTCGTATGCATCTCATTGATGTTGAACAGGACACAGCGATCACCGATTATGAAATGTGACAGATACCGGACATCATGAATTGCCGTGTCGTCTCCGATATCACAGGAAATTATCACACTGTTCGTAATGCCTGCCGGTACCCGCAGGTCATGATGCTCGAGAACTATGTTCCGTATGTTACCAATTCGCACAAGTCCGCAAAACTCAGTATTCCTTACCAGATCTGTATCGAACTGATCCGTAACTGATATATCACTCCAGTTATTACAGGTGTTGCCGTTCTGCAGGAGGCTCTCGATTTCATCAGGTTCCAGATGACGCCATCGTCCTTCCTGCTCTGGATTTTGAATATTCCGAAGGTAGTATTCATCTTTTCCCCCTGGAATGAACTCATCAGGGATAAATCCTTTTCCTATGCTGTCCGATGGAAGGATTGAGACTGTACTCATGCTATACGCTCCTTTTTTCCGATGTTAGTAACCCGGTTTATATACAGGATTTTTTCCCTGCTGGAAATATCCGGTTCATTTCCTGAAATACTGTCGATCATCACAGGTAGAAGTAACTGCTCTACCACTTTCATAGCGTTGTTAGTATGCTAAACCTGTTAATTATGAACACCGACACCAAGAAGCAGGTGAAAAAGGGAATGAGAAATAGAACATTGAAATATGCATTGCTTGTCATATCTGGAGGCATTGTCCTAATGACTTCCGGTATTTCCGGCTGCCTTCCTGATCCTTACAGTGTAGGTGAGCCGGATTCACTATTCTCCGAGTATCTTCTTGTCTGGGAGCTTATGGACAGTCACTATGCCTGCTTTTTTGCGAAGGAGGATGTAAACTGGGATCAGTCGTACCAGATGTTAAAAACCGAAGCTGAAAACCTTCAAAACAGGGATCAGCTAACAGATGTTTGCCTCGAACTGCTGAGTGAGCTGGAGGATCAGAACCTGATCCTGCGGAATTCAGTCGGAACCAGGCTGGACAGCTGGAATCAGGATGATTTCCTGAACTGGGATTTAACTGTCTGGACGGATTATATGAACTGCTGGGTCTTTCCTGATACTATCGATGGCATGAATGACTACGATGCAGTAGTGATAAACATAACTCCTGACGATTCTATTGGATACATATATCTGTATAATCTGGGTGACGAGTTCAGTTTTTTCTCTTTTTATCCCATAGTAGATATTATTGAACATTGCAGCGGTGTTATTCTGGATATTCGTATGTGCCGTGAAAGCGGTGTAGAGATCAATGCTGGATACGCTTGCGGAAGGTTTGTTGAGAAGGCTGCTCTGAGTTACTACAGAGTTTTCAGGGTAGGTCCCGGAAGAAACGACATGGGTGAGATGCATACGGTAAACGCTCATAGAAACGGTGCATGGCAGTTCACAGGACCTATAATCCTTCTCACAGGCAGGGATACTCAGGGCGCGGGCGAGCAGCTGGTACTGCTTCTCAGGACTCAGGAGCATGTTACTGTAATCGGAGATACCACAGCCGGTTTTGCCAATCCTCCGGTATCATTTAATCTTACTGAAGGTTATACCATTGAGATACCAGAGATGGTAACTTATTCTCTTGACAGTACTCTTATACTCAATTCAGGAATAGCTCCCGACATTCTCATCCAGGCTTCCGAGGCTGATTTTGCGGCCGGAGTTGACCCTGTAATTGATGCCGCCATTGAAATGCTTACTCAGCAGTAAGAATCAGAAGCATTCCTTCCGGGCTCATTTCAAGGTCAAGGGGGTAACCCTGCAGATCGACCTGATCTTCAATGATGTAATCAGTACAGTTATAGCAAATCAATCTGCTTTTGCTATCTCCCAGATAGCTGAGCACATAAGCATAGTCGCCGTACGCGTCGGTGCAGATGTAGTGGATATCGCCATCAATCGGTAGTATCCCGACCATTATTGGGTTACTCGAAAAACCGGGCCAATAATTCAGTATAGTAGCAACACACACGCCTGAGTAGCAATCGATCACTGCGCATAATCGGGTTTCATTGTATTCGTCGTGGAGGGGTTCAATGGCCAGTATCCCTGGAAAGAAGTCAACTATTCTTCGCCGCATCACGTCTACTCCGGTGGAAACAAGTTCTGTTTCTCCCATGGTTCCAACGAGCATCGTATCCTGACACTGATCGATGGCCATGCATGTGGGGCTGGATGCCAGGGTGCAGTTCCTCCCCGCGGCGTTGTTCTCCTGACTGACTTCGTAAATTCTGCATGAACTGGCCCCGGCCATATAAAAGAAGGGTTTTCCGGAGGCTATTTCAATATCCACAGGAGTTTCGCAGATGATGAAACTGTCCATGAATTCCATATCCGGTACACTGAGTTCCACAATCTGTCCCAATGCTCCAATGATGTAAACGGTGTTCTCTGCCAGACAATATTCCATTTCAAAGTAGCCTGAAGGGGAAGGGTTGCCGATGATGAAGGAGCCTGTTTGCTGATAGGACTCAAGGTCGAAACGGATTACTGTTCCATCTGTGGTGGCTACGATGAAGCAGTCGGGAACGACACACAGGGATCTGGCTCCCGGGATACCTTCAATTGTATAAACGACAGAGAAATCCGGTGGATACATAATATTGATTCCGGCTTTCAGCGTATGGTCGAACTCGGTAAGATCAGTGCAGCCGCTCAGTATCAGAAGAGCTGCTGCTGCAAATCCTATTCTCCCCCTGATTATCACTTCCGATCCCTTCGATGCAGATATTGTATGCGTCGTTACAGCGATTCCTCGAGAAATCAACAAAATTCATTCAGACAGAACTATTCAGTAGTGAGAACCAGCAGAGTCCCTCCAGGGCTCATTTCAAGGTCAAGGGGGTAACCCTGCAGATCGACCTGATCTTCAATGATGTAATCAGTACAGTTATAGCAAATCAATCTGCTTTTGCTATCTCCCAGATAGCTGAGCACATAAGCATAGTCGCCGTACGCGTCGGTGCAGATGTAGTGGATATCGCCATCAATCGGTAGTATCCCGACCATTATTGGGTTACTCGAAAAACCGGGCCAATAATTCAGTATAGTAGCAACACACACGCCTGAGTAGCAATCGATCACTGCGCATAATCGGGTTTCATTGTATTCGTCGTGGAGGGGTTCAATGGCCAGTATCCCTGGAAAGAAGTCAACTATTCTTCGCCGCATCACGTCTACTCCGGTGGAAACAAGTTCTGTTTCTCCCATGGTTCCAACGAGCATCGTATCCTGACACTGATCGATGGCCATGCATGTGGGGCTGGATGCCAGGGTGCAGTTCCTCCCCGCGGCGTTGTTCTCCTGACTGACTTCGTAAATTCTGCATGAACTGGCCCCGGCCATATAAAAGAAGGGTTTTCCGGAGGCTATTTCAATATCCACAGGAGTTTCGCAGATGATGAAACTGTCCATGAATTCCATATCCGGTACACTGAGTTCCACAATCTGTCCCAATGCTCCAATGATGTAAACGGTGTTCTCTGCCAGACAATATTCCATTTCAAAGTAGCCTGAAGGGGAAGGGTTGCCGATGATGAAGGAGCCTGTTTGCTGATAGGACTCAAGGTCGAAACGGATAACTGTTCCATCTGTGGTGGCTACTATGAAGCAGTCGGGAACGACACACAGGGATCTGGCTTCTGAGATATCATCAATTGTATGAACGACAGAGAAATCCGGTGGATACATAATATTTATTCCAGCCTTCAGTGTATGATCGAATTCCGTAAGATCGGTGCAGCCGAAAAGTATCAGAAGCGCTGCTGCTGAAAAGGCTATCCTCAATCTGATTACCATGATATCCCCGCTGAGAGGATGAAATGACGGGCTGGAGACCAGGCCCTCGGGTTTCCCGCTGCGCCTCCGGGATCTCCGGTTGAGTGAAAAAAGGAAGTATCATAAATGTGAACTACATTCTTCCTGTTGAAAAGGTTGAATACTCCCAGAACCAGATTCAGCTCGGTGGGACCTATACGGAACATTCTGGAAACGGTTACATCAGTCTGCATGGAAAAGGGATACCTCTCAGTATTGGTTCTCACAAGTTCCTCTTCCACAGGGGGAAGTGTGTACGGTATCCCGCTTCCGTATAGCCATGAAATTCCAAGCCTGGTGTTTTCAAGGGGATGGATTCCCGCTATTTCCGGACCCTCCAGTTCGAAAGCCCTTACCTCAATGGATGCTGATGCCGTATGTGTCTGATCCCAGTCAAGGTAGTTATCCTCGTTGGAAACGTACACAACTCCTATCTGAGCGTAATTGTATCTTTCCAGCATAGATGAGTATTTGCCCTTGGCAACGGAAAGGGAATACGAAATCTGTCCTGAAATGTTGCTTCCAGCTCTCCTGTTGAGAGTGGCTTCAATGCCTCTTACCATTCCGTGACTGTCGTCGTTGGAAAAAACGAAGTATGTGCCCTCACTGTGGAATTCGGTGTTCACCAGAGCTGTAATATCCTTGTAATAGGCTGCCAGTGAAAGCTCAGTGAGCCTGTCGATAAAGTGTCTTATCCCCACTTCAAAGCTCTGCGTCATCTCAGGGTCAAGGTTCGGATTGCCTGCCACTATCCTGTCCTCTGCAAGATTGTAGGATGTCTCAACGAAAAGGCAGTTCATTGGAGGCATCTGGAAATGGTGTCCGTATGTTGAGAAGAAAATAGAATTCTCGCTGAAGGGAACGGAGAAGCCCACTCTCGGGCTGATATGCCATTTTGATTCAACCTGGATTGGGCCACCGGCTTCGGAATCGAATACTGAGGTATTGGCATCGAACATATCAGCTCTGAGCCCGGCTGTGGTTATAACTCCTCCTGAAAACCTGTAACTACCCTGGATGTAACCAGACCCCGAATGAGGGTAAGCGTTCCACTGTGAAATAAATATGTTGCGGTAGGTCTCGGCGTATACATTATACCGGTAGAGGTCGTAGTAATTGGCTGATAGCCCCGCCTTTATGCGTGTTCTGGTATTTGGGTTCGAATCAAAACCCAGCATTACACTGCTCACCGTAGCCTTGGAATCGAACCACACATTAGGATGAACCCCCGTGTGATAAAATCCTAAGGAGTCCTCAATTCTATTTTCCGGCATGTACTGGGTAAACCAGTATATGGGGAATGTGTTTTCTCCGATGTAATCCCCCTCCTGTAAACGTATGCGGTTCCAGTCCTGGAACTTCATGATACCCATTGTGAGTTTCAGGACGGTTTCGCTTCCAAGCAGCTGCGTGGCGTTAAATGTCATTCCGGTTGTTTCGCTGAAGCGGATGGGAAGGGCGTAGTCCTGGCTTCTCCCTAAGTATGCGATATCATCGATATAGGCCGGGAGATGAAATCTGGACCAGGCCCATTCATTCCATCCCATTTCCCTGTGAGAACCCAGGGCGGTGAAAGCAAAGCTTGTTTTGTTAAGAGGTCTGTAGGTTATTTTGGTAACACCCGACATGTCATTCTGCCAGTTGTTCTCCCAGCTGCCGCGGGTATCCAGAGTGTCCCATCCGCTTAAAGAGATCTGCCCGGACGCGCTGAAGTTCATCTGACCGGGGATGCGAATTCCAATGAGGGGAAGAAGCATTTCCGTGATGGGTTCAGGACCCGATAACGATCCTTCTATACCGTTAAGGTTGCTTCTGCATTGCTCAATATCAGTTTCTTCCATGAAAACCTGTTCTCCGGATTCAATGGAAGCGGTAGTGATGTCACCGTGGCGGGCTATCAGCGTACCGTGATAAGCATCGCCACCCTCTTTTCCGATGAGGTTAACAACTCCTGACATGGAATTTCCATATTCAACACCAAGCCCGCCGGTCATGAGAGATGCGTTTGATATGGCACTCAGGGGCAGTTCCAGACTGAATGTATTATTTATGGGTGAACGGATTGAGACGCCGTCAAGAAGGTAATCCACCTCTCCGCTGCGGCCCCCCCTTACATGCAATTCACCATGGCTGGTTATTACACCGGGCTGTGAGGAGACAAGGTCTACAATATTCCGTGAGGTCTGTGTGGTTATATCGGTGAAGTCCATCATATGCAGGGTGGTGGGAACGTCCTGAAGGATCTGGTTTCTTGATTCATGAATATGGATAACAGTTGAACCTGTTGGATTTTCAGACATTTCGAAATCAACCCTGCTCAGCTGATCGGCAACCACTCGGACATTTTCTATCCTGGAGGTGGTTCTGCCCACCATACTCGCGGTCACAGAATAGCTGCCGGGAGAAACCCCTGCAATGATGTATTCTCCATTGCCATCCGTCACGGCGCCCAGGAACGTATCATCTATCATCACAGTGGCTCCGATAAGCGGGTCTCCGTCAGCATCTGTGACGATTCCACCAACGATTCCCGTTGTATCCGCGTTAGCGGAAGAGGTGAGTAATAAAAGGGAGAGTAACATCAGCACGGATACTTTTTCCAGGAAACTTCCTCCAGTACGGAGTAAAATGGAACCTGATTCAGTCTGTTTCATCTAAACTTCCCTCTTCATGTCATGAGAAAGCATTTTCGATTCGGGATTTAAGGCTGCCTGCCTGCTGTCAATTATAGCTCAATCAGATCATAAACTTCAACACCCTATTATTACTGCACAATTGATCTTCGTGCCAGCGGGATCATATTCAATCAATCTGTCAGGCTATGGGAATCAATGCATCATGCTCCTGAGAAGATTGAGAAATTCCTCACCCCTCTTGAGGTAAAGGAGCAATTCCCGCTCCCCTCCCGATTGAAGACTGAAGATGACTGATATTTCAGTATATCCTAGAACGTTCTTCCTCTTCTCAGCCGACCTGATATCAGTAACTGGAATTGCATGATCGAGATCGGCTCCGAAGGGTATGATAAGGCAGCCGAAAATACCGTGGAGTTTGACGTAAAGGTGGGTTGATGTAAGGCTGATCGCTATGCATTTCCATGTACTGATCATCTTCGTCCAGGCATTTTTCTGTGACTCTGCCATAGCGTACTTCTCCTGGAAAAGCAGGCTTCCTTCAGCCGGGATTTTGTATCCTTTGCTCATTATTCTTTCCTGCCTTCTGACCAGAGGGGCCGGGTCTAACAATTATGCAATTCATTTTCTCCTGTTCCATATTGCTATCTACGAGTGCTATTACACATGACGTAGTATTCTGGAACTAATTTCTCTCTACAAGCTCAAGAATGTACACTTGCGCGAAGTCAGCGGGATTATGATCCCAGCCAAGTATCCCTGATTCAGACACTCTGAAACTCCAGTATCTGGCTATGGCCGGAAGAGTAGTTTCAACACTGGTTATAAAAGATCCATCACTCATGCTGTACAGGTCAAAAACAGGTGATGCGGTTGCTCCCTTTCCTGACTTGACCCACAGCCTGTCTTCCCCGTCAAAACCAACAATAGTTGCTGCGTTGCGTAATGAGTCCGGTACCCAGTCGGAACTCAGTTCCGCTGATGTGGCTTCACTGCCAGGCCCCGGGATTACAGTGTATGGACGTGCCGCATCCAGTTCTTCCTGTGTTACGTATGTAATTTCCCATGGGATATTAATTGTGAAGCTGGCATCACCTTCGGGAGTATATCCGATAAGAGCGTATTCGGTTTTCGACGAAAGTGCACAAACCAGCTGTCCTTCCGAAGTAGAGCAGAAATTGTAATTGGCACGGTCATCAGATGAGCTTGGGGAATAGCTCTCCTGGTATGTAAGATCCGGCACTGTTGAATCCGACCACAGGCAGAAATCACTGCCGCGGAAGTACTCTTCGGCGCCATCATCGTAATAATAATTATATCTTCGTCCTGTGATTGAACCATCAGGGCCACATCTGATACGATCAGGAGCCATTGGCTGGAAACCGTTGAGTTCCCGTGAATAGCATAAGTTTGAATCAAAGAAGACAACTTTCCCCTGTTGAATATCCGATACGGCTAACCCTCCATCAGAAAGATATGTCAGTGAATAGGGTGAGAGAAATTCTCCCGGACCTTCCCCGTCACAGCCAGCGCTTCCAAGGAATTCGCCTTCACCGGAATAAACAAGGACTTCTCTCCGGAGGATATCCAGCATAGCAATGCGGCCGTCAATAAGATAAGTAGCATCAACAATCATTCCGAATACATAATTGGAATCACCGATATCAATTCCAATAGAGTCGACCTTGATTAAATCGTATTCAGGTTGACTGCCGCTGTCTTCAACCAGGGCCGTATCCGTACCAGATTCACCACAACCGATTAACAGAGCAAGAGCAGAAAGAAAAGCAATCCAAATCAGTTCTCCAATTTTCATTTCCCTACCTCATTCGTAATGTTTTTGCCAGACAGCCTATCACGTATAACAATAACAATGACACGCGGGACCTGCACTGTGTCCAGCGTTCCGGTTGAGCGAATCGTCAGGCGGAGTGAATGCACGAAAGAGAGAAACATCCTGTTCTTCACACTTCAATTCTTAATTTTGACTGTGTCTGCTGCTGTAACAACCGTAGTTCTGACCGCAATCGTATCCAATAGGCATGATCAGAATTGAAAGCGATCTCTTTGTATTTCTTCACCATCGCAGGATAATGTTCCTGCAGTATATGCCGTATGTTCTGCCAATTGCGGTCTTCGTATCTATCCAGGCTCAACGCGTAAATCCAGATCGTGTCTGAATACGGCGCAACCAGGCTGATAAGTTCTCCTACATCAGTGATGAATGGCATCACCGGACAGATCAGCGAATACGTTTTAATACCATCCTCATGCAATTTTTTGAGCGCTTCGAGCCTTTTCCTGTTGGACGGTGTGTTAGCTTCGAACAGTTCCCGATCATGATCGTTTTGAAAGGCTATCGAGATGCCCACCGATGAGCCGGACATGCGTTTGAATAAGTCCATGTCCCTTAACACCAGATCGGACTTGGTCAGCACGCAAACCGGAAAATCACGTTCTGCAAATAATTCCAGTACTTGTCTGGTCTGATGATAATCAGCTTCTAAAGGCTGATAAGCATCAGAATTCCATCCTATGTAAATGGGCTGAGTATCAATAGCTGCAATTTCATTACTAAGCTGGGTGCGAATGTCCTGATGTATCTGTATTTGCCTGGTCCAGTCAGTCTCGGCCTCGTTGAGAGCGTAACAGTAATAACAGTGATGTTCGCAGCCGATATAAGGATCCACTTGAAATAAATAGCCTTCTAAAGCGCAAGGTTGAAGAACAGGTCGATGCGAGCAAATACAAGCTTTTACCATTGCGCAATATCCCTTCCGAAATCATTCTCCTGTAAGCCACACAACCTCGCTAATCAGCAGCGGAGTCTTTGCCGTCAGCGCATTTACACATCCGGTAACAGGCGAAGTATTTCTCTCAAATCAGATATAGTCTTACACAGTCTTCCGGTCTGACTGATGTCTGATATCTTTGCATTCGGGGAATTGTTATCGATATCAAGGCAATTCTTATCTGTGTCTCTGTCCTGTCTCTTAATCAATAAAGGCATTATCCCGGCGGCATTCGCGGCTTTTACATCCACATCTGCGTCACCCACATAGATCACTTCACCAGGCGTCAACCCGGTTGCGGATAGAGCAGGCTTGAAAATATCCGGATCCGGTTTCTTTACTCCGACTTCTCCGGAAATGACGATGGTTTCAAATAGATGATTCAATCCATACTTTGAAAGATATCTTCGCACATGACGGGGGTGATCAAAATTACTTACCAATCCAAGGATCTTACTCTCTTTCAGCTCTTTCAACACCGGAACAGCATCCTGATCAAGTTCAATCGATTCCTGCCATTTGCCGGCGATAAGATCGGCAATAGAGGCAATATCACAATCACATACATCAATTTCAAGGGAGGCACAGAAAGACTTGATTCGTTTCTCGAAAATAGTCAGATTCTTCTCACTAAGAGCAGGTTCAACTTTCCAGAAAAGCCTCTCACATTCCTTTGAAAAATCTTTTTCAGATAGAGTAAGACCAAGATCACTCAGAGATATATAAAAATGATGCAGCCAGTCTGCCCATGCTTTCTTCATATCCCCGTAAACAAAGAGCGTCCCGTACAGATCGAAGAAAACCCCGCGTATTGGCTTCATGCGGTGGCTATACCGTGCTCTTTTATATACAGAAGGTTTCATAGGTTTGTTTCTCAATCAGCTTCATACTCCTATTAGTACACTATGTTAATTGTATCTACAAATTGTAAGTCACAGGTATGTTCGATAGCCCGCAGGAATTCCTGTGGGAATACTATTTCTTTAACTCCCGATTCCGGAAGATGAGATATTGTACCAGGATTCGAGCTTCAGGAACAGGAGTTTCATAGATTTCGACATACCGCCCAGGGTCCAGCTCCCCCAGGTGTGAAAACGTATACTGCTCTCACTTCCGTCTTTGTTACGATATCGCAATACTGGATATACCGTCCCCGCGTATGATGCCATGCTTCCCGCGTCCGCCTTGCTTTCAACGGAGATTATGTTATCCTGTTTCAATTCGAAGTTTTCTGTATCCCCTCTGTACACCAGCTGTGTCGGCTCTATCCAGAGTACCCCGACATCATCTTCTACAAGAGTCAGCTTTTTGAAACTGCTCTTATCAGGGTCCGATACCCCGACGAAAATTCCCTCCTCAAGGCTGATGGGATCGATTTCAAGCGCAGCTGCCCTTTTTCTGACGATTGCCCTGTTCAGAGGTGTCCAGATATTAACCCATACCAGAATGAGCTGAATACAGATCAGCGATATCAGTATGGGAGCGATGAACGGAAATGGCTCCGGCAGGCCGAGGCGAACCAGCACAGGTGTAACGGGCACTGAAACGAAAAAACCGACTGCCAGTGATAAGCCTAAAGCAACTACGATATGGATAAAATAGAGTTTCTTCTTAAACCCCGCGAAGAAAGGTTTGTTGAAATCAAACGTGAAACAGTTAGTAAGAAGAACTGCGACATACCCGGCAACAGCTGCGAAAAGAGCACCGAACGCACCAGCAAGCAGAACATTGGAAAAAGGTTCTGTGACATGAGAGAAACCTTGAGCATTCTCAAGAGAAGAGAACAGACCGAACAGTTTCCCGCCCAGAAAGAAGAAGACAAGTGGCACAATAATAATTAGAAGAAACCCGCCGACCCTCTTGAAAACAGAAAGCTTCTTATTCTCTGATTGCATAATTCTCTCCACGGGGACATGCACGCTCTGGTGCGTGTCCCCCAAAACCCAGCCTCTGCTGCGTGTCACCAAAAACCCAGCCTCTGCTGTGTGTCCCACAAAAACCCAGCCTCTGCTGTGTGTCCCCCATAAACCAGCCTCAGCTACGTATCCCCCTCATAAACAAACAATAATCATCTATTTACAAGAACACACCCTTCCAGCCCTATCTGGTCGAAGAACGCGTCTCCAATAGTCCCTCTTATCTGAACACCGGCACGATCTGCCACTATAAGTGACTCGGAAACAGAGGAAAGAGGCTCCAGCATTTCACACGCTGCGTATTTCGTGTAAGTATCCTCGGGATCCGAGAGGTCTATCCTGATGGTAATGCCGTAGTCGGTGGTGGAAGTTGTTGTGGAGTGGTAGTAACCCTCCACGGTTACTTCCTTTCCGATCCATGCATTGAACATCTCATTGAACTGATCCACTGGAATGGGTTCAACGGTATACACCCAGGGGCTTGTCTCGATCCTCACAAAGGCATCGGGCGGATCTATGAAGACCGCGCCTGCAAGCTCAGGACCTCTCCAGCCCTCTTCCACTATTCCCCGCACGGATATGATCTCACCCCGCATGACAGTTCGATTAAGAGGTTCATCGAAGATGGCTGTAGCCAGTTCATCTGTAGACTCGGGATCGGCAACCAGTCGAAGCTCATCCTCAACTACAGTATCATCACCGTACCAGATATAGGGATACGCAACAAGCGTAACTTCCTTCCCCATCCATGCGAAGTAAGAGTCATGCAGTGCCCAGGCGTCAACAGCGATATCCGGAGTTACCGTTTCCGGATCCAGTTTACCTTCGGGATAAAGAGGTGCTTCCTCAACAACCTCTTCCACCGTTTCATCAGCGGTTTCTTCAGGGATGACATCACCTGCCGTTTCATCTGTCTGCGGCTGGTCACCCCCACCGCATCCAGGCACAATCAGAAGACTCAGCGAAACAACTCCAACGATTATTCTGAACATGTTACTCCTTCCTTTTAGAAACCGTAATCAGATATGAACAATTACACAATAACTGATTCCCTATATGGAGGCAATCAACTAAATAGCAGCACCGTTAATATTCATCTTTTCTTATGAACCCGGAATACTGATTGACAACAGTTAACACATACCAGTAATAATGAGCTTTACCCTTGACAGAAGGGGGCCTGATTAAGTGTTCGGAAGCTAAAGCCTGTTAGTCCAGTAATCCGGGCGTTTGTGTAGATGCATGGTCGCCAGAATAACGACTTCATCGGCATCAACCCGGTACAAAAGGGCATAGGGGAAACGATGAATGAGGCGACGACGGATATCATAAAGAACTACGGGCCAGCTGTCCGGATGTGCCCCAATGTCGCACACTGCAGAATCGATTTTTTCAAGAAAGTCGCAGCCAAGTCCAGGAGATTGAAGTTCATAGAACAATGCCGCGTCAAGCATCTACTGTTCTGCAGGACGAAGAAAACGGACATTCTTCACTTAATTGCTGTACGAGCATCTTTGAGAACATCTTCAGCGGAGCGAGATGGAATGTTGCCTTCCTTGTATTCTTGATAGCGTCTTTTGGCTTCTTCAAGCCAAAGCCGCTCATTTTCCGAATCATCCAGTGCGTCAAGACTCGCAATCAAATGCATAGCTAACGCCGCCCGCTCCTTCGGTTTCAATTTAAGTGCCTGAGCCTCGCATTCTTTCAAATCTGGCGACATACTCATCCCTCCAGTCTATCTACAGTATACAATAATTGCATATTGAATTCAAGATGTAATACTGTTTTTGAACATTCAGCTATACCTGCTGGAATCCAGTATTAGTTGAAAACTTCTCAAGTACTTGTATTACCCGATTTATGCCGGTTAATGAGCAACTGCCCTCCGACTCCGACATTATCAGGAGTGTTTTCCTGAAACAGGACGATCATTATCTGTGCAGGTAGTCCATAGAGCGCGCTTGCAACGCTGGTTACTTCCTTCACGAACTGACGCTTTCCTATGTTCTAACAAACCTCCGTAAGGGTTCATAGTTGTACTTATCTGCTGCGTGAAGAGCTTCGATGTATCTTTGTCTTGCATTACCCGTTCTTGACAGATTCTCGCTTCCCCATGTAAACCTTGAACAATTGAGGATGTTTTCAAGGAGAATATCAGTTATTAGACGTGCATGTCGACCATTGCCGTTGGGAAATGGATGAATCAACACCAACCTATGGTGAAAACGGATAGCTATTTCATCAGGCGAATCCTTTCCTAGTTCTATCCATAAGCACACATCATCGCAAAGGTCTTTCAGGTCCGTTGAAATGTTAAACCACGGTCCGCCGATACTCTTGTCGCTTCGCCGAAAGTGTCCTGCCCATTTCCAGACATTTGAAAACATGCGCCGGTGAAGTTTCCTGATGAATTGCTCATTCAGGATATCTGTCGGAGATGTCTTTTCCAGCCATCGTAATGCTTCAATAATATTGTCCTGTTCCCACCGATCCAATTCACCACGTGTAGTTATATGCGTTAGAAGCAAGTCTCCTGCTTCATCTGGATCAATAGGTGTGGCTCCATCTGGATAATCGAAACCCGGCATCATTTATCCCATAGATTTGATGGAAGCTCATCCATGATTTCTTCGATCATACTGGACAGAATTTCCTTGTTTTCCTTCGTGCCCAGTGCTTGATTCTCAAGTTCCATTGTATGAGAGGCTCGAGCAAGTCGTTTGAGTGCAATTTGCTTTGCCTGGTTACGAACAGTTTCTTCAAGACTTGTTCGGGGAACAAGACCGTAAACGAAAACACAATCCATAGCTTCGGCAATTTTTCGAATAGTTTTAAGGGTGAGTGATCCTGCTATCTCCTGTTGCTCAATTTGCTTTGTGCGAGATCGGTGTTCACCGAGCCGGTCAGCGAGTTGCCTTCCATTCATACCCAAAGCGTCTCTAATTGCACGGATCCACCCTTTGACCGGAGGAGGTGAATTTCTTAAGGGTTCGAATTTTCGCAGAGTTATCTCCAGTTGCTCCCGTATGAGCTTAGTTTTCCTTTTCATAGTCCTTCTCCTGAAACTGGATTTATAAATAATGTCACATGAAGTCACCAATGTCTACATATATATATACGGTGTTAAGCTCTGTGTCGAGAGATAACTAGACAACAGACTCATCTTGTTCCACCACCCAACAAATTCCAGATCCCCGATAATTAGTGATCTTCCTCTGAAAAGCAGGTTGTTACTTCTGCATTATTGTCTCCGCGGCGCCCCCTGGTCTGCCGGAGCCGGAAACCTTACTACCGGGGGAGTAGACCCGGAGAACTGCCACACACCGATATTGCTGCTCATCGATCGTCATGCCAGGGTGATATATCTCTGAATTTCTGTTTCCGGGAGACACATTATTGACTTGACCTGAAGCTACGTGAGCTATATTCTATTTTATAATTGTCAATCGGAAAAATACCGTCTCATAAAGAGAATTCAATAAACGGGAAAGGTTTTGATGTCTGAAAATCCTCCCTGCGAAGAACTGGAACAGAGGATTCTGGAACTGGAGAAATCCGCGTCCGAGTGCAGGCTGATTGAAGAAGCGCTAAGGGAAAGCGAAGCAAAGTTCAGATTCCTCACCGAAAGCATGTCCGATATCGTCTGGACGGTGGATATGGATTTCAATACCACCTATGTCAGCCCCTCCATCGAGAACCTGCTTGGATTCACGCCTGAGGAAAGAATAAATCAATCCCCCGAAGATATGATTACGCCCGAGTCTCTGAAATCAATAAGAAAACAATTGAAGAAGGAATACATCAAGGAAAGGTTAAGATCGAAAGACCAAGTGCGCTCCATTACTGTCATGACTGAATATTACAGGAAGGACGGCGGGACCCTCTGGCTCGAGAACCATGTAAGATGGATCTATAATGAGAAAGGGAAAATCACCGGGATTCACGGTGTTTCCCGGGACATCAGCAAGCACAGGCAGGCCGAGGAAGCTCTTAGGGAAAGCGAGGAACATTTAAAACTGGCCCTGAAAGGTGGCGATCTTGGAACCTGGGACTGGGACATAAAGACGGGAAGAGTTGAATTCAACGAACGCTGGGCGGAAATGAAAGGCTTCAGCATAGATGAAATCGAGCCAAATTTGAGCACATGGAAAAAACTGGTTCACTCGGATGACCTGCCCTGGATTTACGAAATACTGAATAAACATCTCGAAGGGAAAACCGACTTCTACGAAGCTGAATTCCGCATGAAACACAAGTCGGACGGATGGATCTGGATACTCGACAGAGGCAAGGTAATAGAAAGAGATAAGAAAGGTAATCCGCTTCGTGTATGCGGTACAAACCTGGACATAACAGATCGCAAACGGGTCGAGGAAGAGAAAGAAAAACTAAAGGAAGAACTTGTTCAGGCACAGAAGATGGAGTCGGTGGGTCAGCTGGCAGGAGGTGTGGCGCATGACTTCAACAACATGCTCTGTGTCATTCTTGGCAATGTAGAAATGCTCCAGGAGGAACTGCCGCCCGACAGTTCAATTCAACCCGGCCTCAAGGAAATCCAAAAAGCTGCCCTGCACTCCGCGGAAATCGTACACCAGCTTCTCACCTTCGCGCGGAAGCAGACCATCTCTCCCAGGGTTCTCGACCTCAACAGTACCATTGAAACCATGCTCAAAATGCTCCGGCGTCTTATCGGTGAGGGTATTAAACTTTCCTGGCATTCCGGCAGAGATCTTTGGTCGGTAAGAGTCGATCCCTCACAGATAGAACAGATACTTGCAAATCTGTGCGTCAATGCTCAAGATGCCATTGCCGGAGTGGGCAACCTCATTATCGAGACCGATAACGCTTACTTCGATGAGAATTTCTGCTCAGATAATCACGACTTCATGCCAGGTGAATATGTAATGATGTCCATCAGCGACGACGGCTGCGGCATGGATAAGGAGACAATAAAGAATATCTTTGATCCTTTCTTCACCACCAAGGAAGTAGGCAAAGGCACAGGTCTGGGTCTTTCTACAGTCTACGGCATCGTCAAACAGAACAACGGCTTTGTTAATGTGTACAGCGAACTGGGATACGGTACCTGCATCAAGGTTTACCTGCCGAGACACACCGTAAGAATCACTTCGGCACCTCAGAAAGAATCAAGGGAACCAGCCGTCCGCGGCAGTGAGACCATCCTGCTGGTGGAAGACGAACCGTCCATCCTTGCAATAACTGCGACAATGCTTGAACGGATGGGCTACACCGTGCTCTCTACCAATATTCCTGGTGAAGCGATACTGCTGGCCAGGGAACATGCCGGCAACATCCACCTGCTGATAACCGATGTGGTAATGCCCGAGATGAACGGTCTGGACCTGGCCGGGAAACTGATATCAATCTATCCCGATATCAGGCGTCTTTTCATGTCCGGTTATACGGTCAATGTAATTACCAGCCGGGGAGTGCTGGATGAAGGCATGCACTTCATTCAGAAACCCTTCACTTCAGAAAAGCTGGCGGCAAAGATAAGGGAAGCGCTGGACCAGCCTTTGTAATTACGACCTTCGAGACAACTATTCACCTGCCCGACAGCAATGACAGCAACATTGATAGAACAGATTGTAACCGCAGAGCATTCTTTCATCCGTTGGAGGTGCTATAATGTCCATTCGTGCGGATTGAGAATTGTATTGACAATCAGCACAACTCTGCTTAGTCTATTCCCATGATCAAAAGAGAAGCCGAAGCAACTGTAAAAAAACTTGCCCTGAGTTATCCTGTGGTGATAATTACAGGACCTCGTCAATCTGGCAAAACTACTCTTGCAGTAAGCGCATTTCCGGATAAGGAATATGTCTCTCTTGAAAACCTTGATACTCGCGCTTCAGCAAACGATGACCCCAGACTGTTTCTTGAACGTTACCCCGATGGAGCGATCTTCGACGAAATTCAGCACTGTCCGAATCTCCTGTCGTACATGCAGGAAAAAATTGATTTCAGCAGAAAGACCGGCACCTTCATTCTCACAGGCAGCCAGAGATTCGGGGTTCTCTCGGGAATTTCTCAGAGCCTGGCCGGTAGAGCATCTCACCTGAAGTTGCTGCCTTTCAGTCTGCAAGAACTATCCAACACCATTCCATCATATACTCTTGATAGTATTCTGTTCACTGGATTGTATCCTCCCGTGCATGACCGGGAGCTTGACCCAGGCATATGGGCAGGGAATTACATCAGGTCTTATGTGGAGCGGGATATCCGCAGAATGATAAATGTTAGAGATCTGAGCGTATTCCAGCGTTTTGTGGGATTATGCGCGGCAAGGATCGGGCAGCTGGTGAACCTTTCAAGCATGGCATCGGACGCAGGAATTACTCACAATACGGCAAAAGAATGGATATCCCTTCTTGAAGCTTGCTACATTGTATTTCTTCTCCGCCCACACCACAGGAATTTCCGGAAGCGGCTCATCAAATCACCTAAGCTGTATTTCCATGATACCGGCCTTGCTTCATGGCTTCTTTCCATAGAGACGGAAAGAGCAATGAATCTTTCACCAATGAGAGGCCCTCTCTTCGAGAACTTGATAGTTTCGGAAATGCTTAAAACCAGATACAATTCAGGCAGAAGGAACAATTTCCATTTCTGGAGAGACAGAGCCGGCCATGAAGTTGATGTGGTAGTTGACAGGGGAGACAAACTTATTCCTGTTGAAATGAAGTCCGGACAAACAGTTACCACAGACTCTTTCAAGGGGCTCAACTGGTGGAAGGAACTTGCTTCCGAAGATGACTCATTCCTTGTTTACGGGGGAGACCGCTCATACCATGGAGTCGGCACTTCAGTAATCTCATGGCGCGATTACGCTGCCCTCAGATCAATTCAAGCCTGACGGCTCCAGAAGATATACAATTCCTGAAGCTTGCAGAATAGAAAGCCAGCTTTTAGCCGTATTGGGTGCTATATCCGCATTCCTCCTCGCTTCCTTTAAATCTCTCCCTGTTGACAGGGACAGATAACGCCATGCAGTTATGAATGCGGCTGGAATCATTCCTCCAGCTCCACTTCGCAGTTAATCAGGATCTTCCATCTGCCAGAGCGACCAGATCCCTTAATTGGTGCAGCCCGTCTTAAAGGTACATAGCTTGAAGCATGTTCACGGACATAGGAGGATAGAAATTCAGCAAAACTCTCTTCACCGAAGGTATCAAAAATATAGCCCAGTCTCTGTGCCCAGCTTACCGGTGATACAGATGCTGCTGCAAGGAGTTTCTCGGGATCAAGGTTCCTGGCAAGATCCAGAGCCACTGTGGCCGCATTGCTCAATCCTCCGGAGTGCTTCGGGTATCCCATAAGTTCCAGAGCGGTTACTTCCGGAGTGGCGCAGCGTAATACTCCTCTGGGGGTGTTTGTGATTAAAACAGGCATATCAGCTGTACTTTTACGAGCAATGAACTTGACGAGAATACTACCGCAGGAGATGCTCCTTCTATTTTTCTGTACCATTACCTGACAATGCTGTGGTCGCTGATGGACAGCGACGTATTTTTCAGAAGCAGTCAGCAGACAGATATAATATGGTTCCCCCAGAAAATACATCAGTTGATCGATGAAATACTCAGCAGGAGGGCAGCCTGAAGAACGATATTCAGACGGAACTATCACATGAAAACTTCTGACAGGTTCAACTGTCAATCCCCGCTGCTTCAATCTTCTCAGCTTAGCCCGTACAGCGTTGGGATTACTCTTAATCGCACGGCAGGCATCTTCGGTGGTAAAATGATAACAACCGGAGGAAGTAAGCGAATCTATGTATTCCCGTGCATTCAAATCAGTAATTACTCCCTTCTTGAGAGGTTGTCACATGTTCTTCTCACTGACATGCAAAAAAAAGATTCATTAACGATTCTTGCTGAATATAACGTATTGTGTAATATTACGCAAGAATTGTATAGGCATGCGTGTCTCTTTGATACCGGATTGCTCTTTGTATTTTCCCGATCCTTATTTCCTCAGAAAAGCGTACACCCATCTTCTATACGGGTTGTCGAACTTTATATCTTCTCTGTCAAAGCGCTCCTGGTGCCAGTCATCCGCCCATATCCGCATATCTTCATAATCCTCGTTCTCCGGGTCCGAGAGGGTTTCTATCATGTCCATATATCCCCGAGGGCCTCCGCAGTCTTCACGGGGGCAGGCTCTGGCGCCTCCTGTGCAGCAGGGGTACTTCTGTTTTTTCTCCCTGAAGATGTAGCCCTCAAGCTTTACGATGTGAACCCAGCCGTCTCCGTAGTCATAGTAATATCTGGCGGTTATTCCCAGATCGTTGAAGTGGTTTATCACGGGGATCTCCCAGCCCGGTAATACCTCCTGAATACCGCCAAACCTGTCAAAGTCAGGAATGCCGATGTGAACGGTATTCCTTTTGTGCTTCCCCTTTATCTCAAAATGATGCAGATGATAGTCCAGCCATCCCATGGCATCCTGCAGGGCTACATGCAGGTCCCAGAAATTGCAGTCAGATGGCACCTGTATTCTCCGCCATATCGCAGGTTCGATATCTTCCAGCTCAATTCTGAACTGCAGCACCTGCCTTTTGAGGGAAGTAATCATTTCAGGTGTCTCATAATTCATGAGATAACCTTCTTTTGTATAGTTCCTGTCAAACCTGCTCATAGAAGCCTCCTTCATAATTCGATATACCGCCTGTACCGTTTTATCATGTAACGAATCATGTACGCTGTCATGTCCGGTACCTGTTCAAACCACTCAGTCCTTAATGCCCGAAAACACAAAATGAATATCAACGGGAAAACATTTCCTTGAATAAGTCTTATTGTATAGAGTAAGAAATACGGAAGGATTGTATATCTTTTACTATAAAAGAAATCTATACCTGACCAGAATAAAACCTTTCATGGGCACTCCTCTCATCAAGGTAATTACAGGTATGCGCCGCCTACCTTAAATCGACAGGACGCAAAACCACTGCCACTACCGTTATCGAGTACATCCAGTATCTGATAAATGCCTTTGCGCTGCATAACGTAAAGCGATTCGATCTCAGGGGAAAAAGGCAGCCGGTCATTACTTCTGAACGCTCAACAAAGTAAACGCTGTATCCCCGATTAAGACACTGAATCCACCATCGATACTGTATGTAAAAAAGATGCGAAGAAGTGATGTCGCAACAAATGTCGTAAATTTGTCGCAAGTTTGACCAGCGATCATTCAGCTAACCTGTAATGGTTAGAATGCAAATAACCGCTGCAGGACAGAAATAACCGCAAGCTGCGTTTCCGGATTAATAGAACCAAGCTTTTTAATAAGCCGTGTTTTATCGATCGTTCGAATCTGATCTAAAACTATTTGCCCTTTCTTCTTTTGAAACACGCAGAATACTCTTGTAGGATAGTCTCTGCCAGCTGTAGTCAAGGGGGCAACAATAACTGTGCGGATATGCCTGTTCATTTCATCAGGCGAAATAATCAAACAGGGTCTGGTTTTCTGAATTTCAGATCCGACAGTAGGATCAAGATTAATAAGATATACATCGAATCGATTAACTACCATTGCCATTCTTCGTCATCCCAGGAATGCGAGATATTTTCGGCTGCCTGTAACGGTTTATCATCATCTTCTTCGGACATTGTTTTAAATGCAATATCCCAGCCTCCTCTAGGATTTGAAACAGGACGAATAATGATATGATCATTCTCTACGACTTCCAGCTCAACATCTTCCGTTATTCCTGTTTGCTCAAGTATAGGTTTTGGAATACGGATGCCTCTGGAATTACCGATTTTAATTATATGTACTCTCATGATTTGCCTCCTCGACACAATACGTATCTACATTGTAATTACATTAGTGTGGAATGTCAAGGAAACGAACCCCGGTAACACATCCCAAAGCGGCTCATCAATCCAGTGTTCTACGCTCATCCGCGGACAGGAACGGGAACACATCGCGAGTAACATGGATTCCCCTGTTTACACACGATCCATTCTGGTCGATTGCTGAGGAAAGCAGGTCTACATTCCAATCCAAGTATCCCCGATCCAGAATCCAGGAAGCATAGCTGCCGCTCTGCTTATATCATCGAAGAACTCACCGTAGGATATCGATTCGTTCTCAAAGAAATTTGCTGTCTTTTCAGGTGATTTCTGAGCATGGCTTCTGGTCAGATCGTAGAGAACTCCGGGTTCTTCCTTATTCATCTCCCCTGCAAAGCATAAAACAAGTCAATCTCGCAATTTAGTCAGCCTATACAATATGGTTGCAGCCTGACACACAACGATATACACGTTATAGATGCATCGTTATAAGTAACCTATAACGGAGGCATCATCATGATAAGTCCATTCAAATACGGTGGTATTGTCAGCAGCGATTCTTTCTGTAACAGGAAGAATAGCTGAATCATCACCGGATAAGCAGGTTCTTGTAGTATTCGATGAATTTCAGGAAATCAGGAACTTCAATGACGACAGAATCGAGAGGATTCTGAGAAGCGAGGTTCAGAAACATCATAATGTCGCATACATCTTCTGCGGAAGCCGGAAGCACATGATACGGGAAATGTTCCTCAAGAGCGGAAGCCCCCTGTACAGAAGCGCTGGCCATTATCCAATTGACTGCATTGCGGTTAAACACTGGATACCGTACATAAAAGAGCGGTTTCAGATGCAGGAAATATCCCTTGAAGACGGTATCATCGAAGATATCTGTGTCCTCACGGACGGGCATCCGTACTACACACAGATGATCTGTGGTATTCTGTGGGATTCATGTGAGTCGGGAAGGAACCGGATAAGAATAGGCTCTCCGAAGAAATCGTCTCAAAATACAAATTCGCTAATCCGTCGAGCGCAAGGAACGGCCTGGAATACCTTATTAAACATGATTATATCGAACACCGGAACGGAAAATATTACATCTCCGACCGATTCATGGACCTCTGGCTGCAACGAAGATTCGCAGGTTCATACGCGTAAGCTATTAATCCCCGGCTGTCAAAAGAACTGATTTTTGAAAATCTTTCAGGATTCCCGCAGGCATATCATTTGCTATATTGCATAATTGTAGAATCGAGGAAGATCTCATGCCTGTTTTCCTTTTAACCGATATCGAGAAATCAACCAGGCTCTGGGAAAATCATTCCGAGGCGATGAAGGCTGCCCTTGAACGGCACGCGCCATCTTCGAACTGAATGAAGACAGAAGCAGATAATACGGCATTAATCTTTGATTATCCTGCAACATTAAAAAACAGAATCGGCCCGAAAACCATCAAGATCAACCAGCTGGCCAATCGTAACATTGCTACCATCAATAAAGCCCTTTAAGTTATTGACTAAGTTTCCATCCTGAAAAAGGTCAACTGATACAAGAACATAAAGCAAAATACTGAGCATCTTAATACTCTTTAGCAGAAGAATGAATGCTCCTGTCCGACCAGAAATAGCCGACAACTATGGACGATGGCTTGCCCAACTTCAGTTCCGTGGTGAAGGAAACCGTGATGGGGTTGCCTTCGAAACCTATGGAATCGTATTCGTTGCGGATCCATATGAAGCCCGAAACAATGAGGAATGAAAAAAAGGAGGCAATGCTTTCAGAGCCACCCTGAAGCAGCCCCTGAGCCGAGCCTCCACATCAATTATCAGTTGCTGATTCTTAGAAGTCAAATTCGCAGCAGGATGTCCAACGCTTCAAATCAGTGGACAGTGCTAATATGTTAATTGGAGAATCTTGCATTGTTCTATTGGATTTGTTTGTGCATTTTATATTTAAGGTAGATTGTCCAGTGATATTCTCGTCTGGTAGACAATATGGCAAGACGTTGATCTAATCGGTTTAATTCGAATTTCCATTTCGGGGGTAATTGCTTTCAGAACCTCCCGTGAACGCTCCTTGACAGCTTTGGGCTTTGGATTATAATAGTTCCCAATATGGGAACATATATAGACAATAGAAGTCAGTTGCTGAATCCCCGGAAAGGGTGAGAGAGCGTGTACTAAATGTCAAGGTACTCGAAAAGTACATGGACAAGAATGCACAATGCCAGTCCTCCGTAAAGGCTTGGCTTGCTGAGGTTCGCTCAGCAAACTGGGAGAGACCTAATGATGTTAAGGATAGGTACCCGAGTGCGAGCATCCTTTCCGAGAACCGTATCGTCTTCAATATCAAGGGCAATGCGTACAGATTGCTGTGTAGGGTTGCATATCAGTCCGGAACCGTAGTAGTTAAACAAATTGGTACACATGCTGAATACAACAATTGGAAACTATAGGAGGTGGATTGTTGAAAGTTATTCGTGATGAGAAGTCTTGCTCTGAGGTTCTCGTTCGCGTCGATGAACTCGCCGCACTCGATCCCGATCCTACATCTCCCGAAGGTGAGGAGCTAAAGATTCTCGCCATTCTCATAGAGGACTATGAACGGCGTACCCATATCATTGAAAATCCCACACCGCTTGAGGCAATCAAATTCCGAATGGATCAGGCCGGTCTTTGTCAACGCGATCTAATCCCATTTATTGGAAGCAAGAGCAAAACCTCGGAGGTATTGGCTGGAAGACGTCCGTTGTCACTTCCTATGATTCGTGCCCTATCCGAGAATCTTGATATACCCGCTGAGGTGCTGATTCAAGAGGAGGAGCATTTGGGCGAACAGGCATTGGACCTTACTAAGTTCCCCCAAAAGGAGATTGAGAGACGGGGTTGGTTCTCTCGCGTCTCTGCAGAAAACCTTGGAAGTACGATTGTCTCAATACTTAATTCATTCGGTAGCGGAGAACTACTTCTTGTTGCCCGTATGTCCGCTCATATCCGCTCCGGTCGTATGATGGATAACTACTCCCTAATTGCGTGGGCGGCGTGGACGGTATTTGAAGCTAAATCCAATCCTCCTGCGGGGACCTTCAATTCAGCGGTGATTGATAGAGAGTTCCTGAATTCAATAGCTAAGCTGAGTCCCAGCGACTTCGGACCTCTAGAAGCGCGTGAATACCTGTCACAAGCGGGGATATCGCTCGTAGTGGCGAAGCACCTTCCAAGAACGTATCTCGACGGTGCCCTGATCTTTGGCGCATTCCCAGTGGTTGCTTTGACCCTTCGACATGATCGAATTGATAGCTTCTGGTTTACACTTCTACACGAGCTTGCTCATCTTTTTCAGGTCTGCAGCTCGGGTGAATCCTGTTCATATTTTGATGACTTGGATGTAGATTCAAATGAGGACGTTGAGCGTGAAGCGGATAGAATTGCACGGGAGACACTCATACCTGATTCTGCATGGGCTTCAAGTCCGGCCAGCAAGCTTAGGTCTCCGGAAGCTGCACAGCATTTGGCCAGACGGCTCGGCATTCATCCTGCTATTGTAGCAGGCAGAATCCGCCATGACTCTGGTGATTACCGGAAGCTAAGTCGCATAGTGGGTCATGGACAGGTTCGCAAGCTCTTCGAGACGACAGTATTAAGGTGACGGTAGACAATATGGCTAGACGGTGATCAGTTGTATCAACCTTAAGGCCAGTGTGATGTATCTCTGTATCATTCAACCTGACATTTTGAACGCGACAGCTTGAGTCTTTTGCTAGACTGGCATTATTTCAAGTATTCTCTGGTGATCAGTAACCCTTTTTGTCGTCCTCTCTATTCTGAAACTGCCATGTTACGCGACCCACCTCTTCTTTTTCGAAAAGCTGGCGAATGGCAATCCAGTTACCACGCTGTACGTATTTTTTAATACCTTCTACTCTAAACTGTGCCTTTATCCGCGCGGCTTTTCCAAACCGTATTTCCGGCAGGTAGAGATGAGGTACAGCAGGTAACAACAGTCTTGCAGTGCGGTTCCTGCGGTCGATGTCGTATTTCCAGCGGCGACCTGCAACAAACTGTTTGGCAAGCCCCATGGGGACTTCCAACCAGACGCGTACACCTTTGTTCAGGTGCTGTATGATCTCCAGGTCAAAGACGCGAGGGCGATCAGGTGCTCCAGCTATAATAAATGGCATTTCAGCAGGATCTCCTGCACCGCTCGGATCAATGCCCTCCACATTGAAGTTGCGCCAGGTGACGTTGTTGAGATTCCGGATGAAATTCAGAAAACCATCCCAGTCAGTAGGGCCGGGAAGCGGCGGGGCCGGGTCACCAGGGTGATCCAGAATGCCCACGAAGCAATAGTGACCCGTGGCGGGGATATCGCCGTTAAGCCAGGTGATGGAATCTGCTACCACTAGAGTATCTCCCTGTGGTACATTTACCGCGGGTGTTGTACCCACCAGAGACCACATATCGGGCGTGACGAGAGTGGAGACCTCGCTCCAGTAAACGGTGGCTGTAACGTTGTTGGCATTTGCGCCACCGCGGTTCTTCATGCGTACATAGATGTAGTTATCGTGCCCCGCTTCCACTATAGAGCCCAACGTGTTGCTGTTCTCTGTGCCGCTGCCCTGGCCGAAGGCCGTCTGAGGATTAGCCACGGTGGCAGGAAGAGTGATGATATCAGGGCTGGTGCTTATGCTGCCTGTGGACGGCACAACCCCGGTATCGCCCACATTGTCGCGCAGGTAGACGTCCGGTACAATACCCAGCGTGGTTCCTATGATGGCCTGCAAATCAGGCATCACACCGATGTTGCCGGCAAGCCCGCCTCCCTGGGCAGTCCCTGTGGCCGGGTCAGAAAGCAGCACCCGCATCTGCAGTGGCGAAAGGCGCGTGCCGGTGTTTGCTTCATACATACCCTGCAAAATGATTGCAGCGCCTGAGACAATCGGTGAGGCGCTACTGGTACCGTCGAATGTGTCCGTGTACGTGCTGTTGTCTCCTGTTCCCGCATCAAGATCACCATAACCACAGGTAACGACATTCTCACCCCATCCATAGCAATCAACACGGGAACCATAGGTAGAGAACCATGCTCGATCATGCGGTAAAGCCGACTCAGCTGCCCCAACCATAATGGCGCCTGACTCTCGGAAATCAGCACTGCCGCGGTTCAGGATGTTGTCGCCGGAGGCATCGGTATAGGCGTCCAAATCATGATTACCGTTACCCGCAGCCTCCACCACCACAATACCGTGCCCTACAGCCAGACGGATGGCATCGAAGTCAACATCATCTATTTCCGTTGGGCGATAACTCCTTTGCACCTCCAGTAACAGCAAATCGCCGGCGTTCATACTTGGAAGTGCTCCCAGGATGGCATCTGCAACGTTCAGGGCAGTGTCTGTTACAGCGTCATAGTGGCTTGTCATATGGACGGAGGCCACAGAGGGGACGATGCCTACTACACCAACCGTGTTGTCATCGGCAATAACAACGCCCAGCACAGCCGTGCCGTGGTTACCTTTGTAGCCATTCACACCGTCAAGGTTGTCCCCGTAAAGGATCGTCGGAGCTTTGCCGGTGAAATCCTCATGACCGGGAAACCAGCCCTGTTCCAGATCCACAAATCCTATTCCGGCTCCCTCACCGTTCGGTTGTGTCCATGCCCAGCGTGCGTTTATGCCATCTGGAGCGGCATCGAGGTAATCCTGATCTATGTTGTACGGATCATCTGCAGGGTTTACCACCGGATCGCTAACGGCGAACTCTCTGTAAGCTAAATCAACTTCGTGCAGGCTATTTAACCGTTTCAAAATCTCTTCGATTTGATCTGCGCGATCACGGGCATCCACTCTCCAATACCTGGTAAGACTATGGAGTGGTGGTAACTCCGATTTTGACGTTACACGTTCCCGTTCCAGAATTTCCTTTGGTTTCATGCTGCGAATAAGCCTACGCGTGATGGAAAGGTCGAACTCATCCAGAATCTTCTCAAATCCCTGCAAACGCAGTTCCTTGACAACGGCGGAAAGAGTGTCGCAATCGCTGGAAGGTAACGGCAACCGTTCCGAAAACCGTACAATTATGAATCCGCTGTAATCATGTGGAAGTTTCTTCGGGGGGACATCAAGCTTTTCAATCTTCGATATGTCCTTCATCCCGGCAATATTCATATCACCGGGGATATCGAGACGATGTTCTGGTGTGATTTTTTGTCGTTTCATTCTGATCTCCTTCATCCAAGATTAAGCAAGCAATATTTACTGGTGCAAATACCCGCTGTGGTGCGTTGATTCTGTTTCTATCACCTTCTTTCAAGGCTCTGACCCAAAAGCCTGACAATGATTAAGTAACCGTTACACATCTCAATATATAAATATGTGTACTAATTTCTCTAATACTACTAATTTTTACTACGGTCAAGCTATCCTGACATGACAGGAGCATGCAAACATATGTAAACCATCATTGAAATACCTTTGATATGTTGCTGTTACATAAACTGGGATGTTGAGATGGAACACCTGAGGTTGGATCATCTCAAGCGGTATTTACCGGAGCGGAAACCAACGATCATATAATCATTATCTGTTAACCAGAGTACAGCTTTCAAGCCCGACAATACCAAAGGACTCGTCTGTGACGGTTGCTTGCATGAAAACTCAAAGTTGTATATACTTTGATCGAAATATGGAATCACTAATTCCGAAATAGGTCTAAATATGGAAACAGTACCTCGATTTCTCACCGCGCCAGGCAGCAGTAGCTTCTTTCTCTTCGGAGCAAGAGGTACCGGTAAATCAACATGGTGTCAGAGGAGATTTCCGGATTCCGCTCGCTTGGACTTACTGGCTCCAGATGTGCTTCGTGCTTTTAAAGCACGGCCGGAGAGATTGAGGGAATTCACTCTCGGACAGCCACCCGGTACTGTTATTGTCATAGATGAAATCCAGAAAGCTCCCGAACTCCTTACCGTTGTCCATTCACTGATCGAGGAGAAGCTCGGGTACTCTTTTGTGCTCACTGGATCCAGTTCACGGAAGCTCAAGCGAACCGGTGTAGATCTTCTGGCAGGTAGGGCTCTGTTGCGGACCATGCATCCCTTTATGGCAGGGGAGCTCGGGAACAGTTTCAATCTCGAAACCGCATTAGAACTTGGTATGCTGCCTGTAGTGTGTGATTCAAATGTGCCGAATGATGTTCTTAAAAGCTATGTCGGTGTGTATGTCCGGGAAGAGGTTATTATGGAGGGGCTGATCAGGACTTTGGGGGGATTTTCCCGCTTCCTGGAAGTCGTCAGCTTTTCCCATGGACAGGTGCTGAACATCAGCAATGTAGCCAGGGAATGCAATGTTGGGCGGAAGACTGTCGAAGGCTATGTATCTGTGCTTGAGGATCTTCTACTTTCATGGCGAATGCCTGTTTTTCAGAAGCGAGCCAGACGCGCTACAGCCAAGCATCCAAAGTTCTATTTCTTCGACACCGGCGTATTTTTGAGCTTGCGTCCACGGGGACCGCTTGATCGCCCGGAGGAAATAGCCGGTGCCGCGTTGGAAGGGCTGGTTGCACAGCACCTTCGCGCATGGATCGATTACGATGGCATGGATATCAGTATGTTCTACTGGCGTACGATGTCCGGGACGGAGATAGACTTTATTCTTTACGGGGAATCGGGATTCTGGGCTATTGAAGTTAAGCATTCTGAAAAGATACGGAGCGGTGACCTGCGAGCTCTGAAAACATTTGTCGGTGATTACCCGGAATGCAAACCGATTCTTCTCTATCGGGGTGTAACACCACTGGTTATCGACGGTATCTACTGTTGCCCTGCTGAGGATTTTCTCCGTCGACTCTATCCTGGTCAACTGATACCATCTTCTCCAGTGACAAGTTCGATCACTGATTGAAAGCCTGGAATTCAAGTCAGCTGGATTGAATTAATTCTTTCCGCTACTCGTGAGTTCATGTGTTGTGCCGCAAGAGATTATGTAACTGTCATGTGTCTAAGTACCTGAATTGAGCTGAAGAGTATATAGCAGGACTAGAGTCATCGTTACCAGAAGGAGACTTCTTGACATAACGTTCATTATACTGTACCATATCCTAGATATGAACCAGTTTCTATCCTTCCACCAGTTGTATTAGAATTCCATCATCCGGGAAAGGTGCTTGGGTTTGAAATCCTCAGTGCTATCCCTT